>PLBX01000299.1:597-16218 GCA_003135495.1 Acidobacteriaceae bacterium
GATGACCGCGTGAGCCGCACCCAGTATCAGTTCACGCTGGAGGATCCCGATCAAAACGAGCTCAACGACTGGACCAATCGCTTCGTCGCGAAATTGAAATCGTTGCCGCAACTCGAGGACGTCGCCACTGATCAGCAAACGGGAGGGCTCGCGGTTTCACTGGTGATTGATCGCGCCACTGCATCCCGGCTCGGCATCGCGCCTTCCACCATCGACAACACGCTGTATGACGCNNCAATTTCAGCACGATCCGAATACGCTCGATCATTTATATATTGGCGCGAATGCATCGTCTGGAACATCCGGGCCCGGCGCGTCATCTTCTTTTTCTTCCTCGGGATCTTCGTCCGCGGGGTCGAATGCCACCACGACCTCGGTGCTTTACACGCCGTCATCCGGGGTATTCACAACTCCTACGACCGCGCTTACGCCTAGTAGCACGACTGGAACAGGAGCGAGTTCTTCGAACACTGCCAAGAGTTCAGCGATGAGTAACGCTGTGCCGCTCAGCGCGTTTACCCACTTCGAACGCACATCGGAGGCTCTCTCCATCAATCACCAAGGGCAGTTCCCTGCGGTGACTGTCTCATTCAACCTAGCGCCGAATGCAGCGTTGGGCAGCGCGATAACCGAGATCACGAAGGTTCAGAAAGACCTCCACATGCCCGCGAGTTTGCAGGCTGATTTTCAAGGCACTGCGGCCTCATTCAGAAATTCGCTATCAAATGAAGCGTTGCTGATTCTTGCTGCCCTCGTAACTGTGTACATCGTGTTGGGCGTACTCTATGAAAGTTTCATTCATCCCGTCACCATTCTTTCGACTCTTCCATCCGCGGGTGTNNCTGGGCATTCTGTACGAGAGCTTCATCCATCCCATTACGATTCTGTCGACTCTTCCATCCGCGGGTGTGGGCGCACTTCTGGCGCTGATGCTGTTTGGCCAGGACCTAAGCGTGGTCGCGATTATTGGCATCATTTTGCTGATTGGAATCGTGAAGAAGAACGGAATTATGATGGTCGATTTTGCCCTCGAGGCGGAACGCGAGCATGGCAAAAACGCGACCGACGCGATTTACGAAGCAAGCCTTCTTCGTTTCCGTCCAATCATGATGACGACGATGGCAGCTTTGCTTGGCGGCCTGCCGCTAGCGCTCGGCAGGGGCATCGGCTCAGAAATTCGACGCCCTCTGGGAATTGCGATGGTGGGCGGATTGCTCCTAAGCCAAGCCCTGACGCTTTACACCACACCGGTGATTTACATTTTCTTCGATAGCCTGGGGCAAAGATTTTTCCACTCCCACTCCCGCTCGCGCGCTGATAAACACACCGACGACGGATCAGTCGGTGGCCCGGCGCAACCTCCGGAGCCGGCATGAACCCGTCTGGCCTCTTCATTCGGCGGCCGGTGGCGACGACCTTGTTGACGATCGCGATCGCCATTGCCGGGGCGATAGCGTTTACGGTGTTGCCGGTCTCTCCTCTTCCCCAAGTTGATTTCCCGACCATCTCAGTGGGCGCGTCGCTGCCAGGAGCAAGCGCTCAGATCATGGCATCGTCCGTGGCCACGCCACTGGAACGGCAGTTTGGCCACATCGCCGGTGTTTCCGAGATGACTTCCGCGAGTTCCCTTGGGACGACTTCCATCACCATTCAGTTTGACCTGAGCCGAAATATTGACGGGGCGGCACGCGATGTGGAGGCCGCGATCAGCGCGGCGCGCACCTACTTGCCCGCTAATCTTCCCGGCAATCCTACGTATCGCAAAGTCAATCCTTCAGACGCTCCGATCATGATCATTGGTTTGACTTCCAACAAGTTTGATCGTGGCAAGTTATATGACGTGGCTTCGAGCGTCATGTCGCAGAAGCTTTCGCAGATTCAGGGCGTAGGGCAGGTTTCCGTCGGCGGCAGTTCCCTGCCCTCGGTGCGGGTTGATGTCAATCCGACGCAGTTGAATAATTATGGTCTAACGCTAGCGAACGTTCGATCGGTGCTAAGCACTCAGAACGCCGACATAGCGAAGGGACAAATCATCGATGGCCAGGTCTCGGCGGACATTATTGCCAACGATCAAATCTCAGCCGCCGAGGATTACAAGCCCATTGTGATTGGCTATCACAACGGAGCGGCTGTACACCTTTCCGATGTGGCCAACGTCTTTGATTCGGTGCAAAATATCCGCTCCGGCGGATTTTTGAACGGCGTCCCGGCGGTCATGATGATCATGTTCCGGCAGCCGGGCGCGAACATTATCCAGACGGTGGAAAATATTCGCGCCGAATTGCCTTCGCTCAAGGCTTCGATTCCTCAGGGCATCGACACCACAATCGTTCTCGATCGAACCACCACGATTCGCGCTTCTGTCAGCGATGTGGAACGCACGTTGATGATTTCGGTCGGGCTCGTCATTCTGGTAGTTTTCGTCTTTTTGCGTAACGGCCGCGCTACGTTGATTCCAAGCGTTGCAGTTCCTGTCTCATTAATCGGAACTTTTGCGGTGATGTATTTATGCGGTTACAGCCTCGACAATCTGTCGCTGATGGCGCTCACAATTTCGACGGGGTTCGTGGTGGACGATGCCATCGTGGTGATGGAGAACATCTCCCGGCATCTCGAAGAGGGAATGAAACCTGTGGCGGCGGCGCTAAAGGGAGCGCAAGAAATTGGATTTACTGTATTTTCCATCAGCGTTTCGCTGATTGCCGTGTTCATTCCGATTCTGCTGATGGGCGGAATTGTAGGACGTTTATTTCGCGAGTTCGCGGTAACGCTTTCGACCGCCATTCTTGTGTCCATGGTGATCTCGTTAACCACCACTCCGATGATGTGCGCGTACCTGTTGAAGGAGGAAAAAGATCAGAAACACGGCAGGCTGTATCAGTGGAGCGAGAAATTCTTCGCATGGATGCTGTCAACCTATCGAACCAGCCTGATCTGGGTACTACAAAATTGGGTCTTGATGCTGGTTGTGCTGCTGGTGACGATGGCTCTGAACGTTGTTCTAATCATGAAAATCCCCAAGGGCTTTTTCCCGCAGCAGGATACCGGAGCGATTGTGGGCGGACTGCAGGGTCCTCAGGATGCCTCGTTTCCTCTGATGGACGATTCGATTAAACAGATCGTCGGAGTAATCAAGAGCGATCCTGCGGTAGCCAACGTAATCGCCTTCACCGGAGGCGGCGGCGCCTCTAATTCGGGATTCATCTACACGGCACTCAAGCCACTCAATGAGCGAAAAATTGGGGCGGCGGACATCATCAACCGGCTTCGTCCGAAGATGAACCGTTTGCCGGTGGCGTCAGCGTTCTTGCAGGCGGCGCAGGATTTGCGCATCGGCGGCAGAGGCAGCAATGCGCTCTATCAGTACACCATCCAGTGTGACAATGTGGAAGATTTATCGCATTGGGGCCCGATTCTATTGGCCGAGATGAAGAAATTGCCGGGCCTGCAGGATGTTAATTCTGACCAGCAGAATGGCGGGTTGTCCGAGGTTGTAACCTTTGACCGCGCCAGCGCCGCGCGGCTCGGCCAGACCGCGTCGACGCTCGATTCATCGTTGTACAACGCCTTCGGACAATCCGAAGTCTCAATTATTTACACGCAACTGAATCAGTATTACGTCGTGCTCGAAGTTGCTCCGGAATATTGGCAGAGTCCGGAGGGATTGAAATATATTTATCTGCGAAGCGGCAACACTGGCAGCGGGGCAATTGGCAACGTGCCGCTCAGTTCGATTGCAAGTTATCAATCGAGCACAACGCCGCTGGCGGTAAACCACACTAGTTTGTTCCCATCGGTGACCGTGTCGTTCAATCTGGCGAACGGTGTTTCGTTGAGCGATGCCACGCAACGCATTGCCCAGATGCAGCAGAGGCTCGGAACGCCCTCAACGATTCGCGGGTTTTTTGCCGGAACGCTACTGGCTTACCAGCAGTCACTGGACAGTGAAAAGGCCCTGATAGCGATCGCGCTGCTATCGGTCTACATCGTCCTGGGCATTCTCTACGAGAGCCTGGTGCATCCGCTGACCATCATCTCAACGATTCCTTCCGCCAGTGTGGGAGCGATGCTTGCTCTGATGCTTTTCAATATCGACTTAAACGTAATCTCCATCATCGGAATTATTTTGTTGATCGGTATCGTAAAGAAAAACGCCATCATGATGATTGACTTCGCCTTGGTCGCCGAACGGGAACAAGGGAAAAATACATCTGATGCAATCTTTGAAGCTTGTTTGTTGCGGTTCCGGCCAATCCTGATGACAACGATGGCAGCTCTATTCGGCGCGCTGCCGCTGGCATTTGGGACCGGCACCGGTTCCGAATTGCGACGACCCCTGGGCATCACGATTGTCGGTGGTTTGATTGTGAGCCAGATGCTGACGCTTTATACCACTCCAGTGGTTTACGTATTTCTCGATCGTGTGCGGCTGCGGCTTCAGGGTAAACGGTACGAGCCGCTTTCTGTTCCTATTGCGGAGACTAGTTAAGACCACAGTCGTCGGCGAAGTTAGAAGAGGTTGTGATGAAGAATAGCTCCTTAATCTTAAACAGGGTTATCGGCAGTCGCAAAATCGCGGGATGCTCGTTTGCAGCAGTTGCGGCGCTGTTTCTGTTACTGCTGCCGGGCTGTACCGTTGGGCCGAAGTATCATCCCCCAGTTACGCAGGCGCCAACCGTGTACAAAGAATCTCCAACCCAGTTCAAAGAAGGCGGAAACTGGACAGTAGCTCAGCCCGCCGATGCAAAGCTTCGCGGCAAGTGGTGGGAGATTTTCAACGAGCCTGAACTCAACGCTCTCGAAGAACAACTGAATATCAATAACCAGAACATCAAACAATTCTTTGAGAATTTCATGGCGGCGCGCGCCGTGGTGCGCGAAGCCCGCGCGCAATATTTCCCTACCCTCACGACCGTACCGGCGGCGACCCGCTCGCGATCGTCAGCGAATCTCGGAGCAGCCACTACTAGCACTGGTACAGGCACGGGAACGACGATTACCAACTCAGGCCGGACAAACTCCAATTTCTCGCTGCCGCTCGAGGCCTCATGGGAGCCGGATCTCTGGGGCAAGATCCGCAACACGGTACATCAAGCGCAGTACGCGGCGGAAGTCAGCGCGGCTGACCTCGAGAACGAACGGCTGACGGAGCAGGCAAGCCTGGCGCAATATTATTTTGAAATTCGCGGGCAGGACATGCTGCAACAGATTTTCAACGAGACGATTGTGGCGGACAAGAAACAGTTGGAACTCACGCAGTCCCTTTATCAGCTCGGTATCGACTCTCAATTATCGGTAGTGGAAGCGCAAACAACGTTGGCCGGAGTGGAGGCAGGGGCGACCAACGTCGCAATCGCTCGGGCACAGTATGAACATGCTATCGCTATGCTGGTAGGCAACGTCGCCTCCAATTTTTCGATTCCTGTGAAGCCAATGACGACGGCTCCTCCACCGATTCCGATTGGGCTGCCCTCGGAATTGCTGGAGCGTCGTCCGGACGTTGCCGCCGCTGAACGCGCTATGGCTGAAGCCAACGCGGCGATCGGCATCGCGTATGCGGCTTATTTTCCGAATCTCACACTGAGCGCGCAAGGCGGATTTCAGAGTTCGTCAATCAGCGACTGGTTGGCATGGCCGAGCCGATTCTGGTCTGTGGGCGCGTCGCTATCTGAACCGCTCTTCGATGCAGGCCTGCGGCGCGCTACCGTCCAGCAATATATTGCTACGTACAACGCCGACCTTGCCGCATATAGGCAAACTGTGCTCAATGCATTTCAGCAAGTGGAGGACGGGCTGGCCGAAGTTCGCATCCTGTCGCAACAGATTGAGCAGGAACAAGAGGCGGTAAAGTTCGCGCAAAGTTATCTGCAGATTGAAGAGACGCGCTACCAGATGGGTATTGACCCGTACCTAAATGTAATTCTGGCGCAGACAACTTTGCTCCAGAACTTGCAGACCCTGAATACGGTGCAAGTTCAGGAGATGACATCGGCGGTAGCGCTAGTGGAAGCCCTGGGTGGCGGATGGGATCGGTCGCAGTTACCCAACCCTGGGCAAGTAACGCAGAAACCAAGTCAGGCAGATACGACGATCCAGCAATAAGAGAAGGGCAACGCGCGCGCTGCCCTTCTCTTTGCTGATTTCTTGTGGACAAGAGCTGCCGAGCGAACTTGGTCGCCTAGGCTGGACGGGCGAGGTCGCCCGTCCCCACACGATCATTGGCTCACAACTGCGAATTGATCCTTTTTTCTTCTAGCGCGCTGATTTGAAGATTGCGAAGACGGCGCCTTGTGGGTCGGCGATAACCGAAAAGCGCCCGACGCCTTCCATTGTCATGGGAGCGAGATGGAGTTTCGCTCCCATCTTTTTTGCTTTATTCGCGGATGCATCCACATCATCGACTTGAAAATACGCTAGCCAGTGGGCCGGAGTTCCCGGCTGGCGATGAGCGACGGGGGGAATACCCCCGATGTGTTGCTCGCCATTTTTTATATGGAGATAGCCGGAAGGATCTTGGGGAGCGGCGAAGGCCTGCCATCCGAAAAGGCCAGAGTAGAACTCGGCCGCGCGCTTTGGATCGGGCGTGCTTAGATCGGCCCAGCAGAGCGTCCCGTTTACTTGCGAGACTCCTATGCCGGCATTCTTGTTTGCCTGCCACACACAGAAGATGGCGCCGGTGGGATCCTGGATGATGGCCATGCGGCCGGCGTCCATAACATCAAAGGCTGCTGTAAGAGCTTTGCCGCCCAGTTGCTTCGCCTTGGTTACTGTATCGTCGGCATTCTTTACCGCGATGTAAATCATCCAGTACGGGGGCATGCCTTGCGAACGCTCTTCGGGACGGAGAGTGCATCCGGCGGCGGCTTCGCGGTCTTGGAGTTTGAATTCAGTGTAAAAATCGTTCGGACCCATCGGGTTGTCGTGAGCTGCCCATCCAAAGAGAGAGGCGTAGAAACTTTTCGCGGCGTTCTGGTCGGTCGTGTGGAGTTCGATCCAGCAGAAGTTTCCGGCAGGGTGCTTGTCGATGTTTGTCATAGCGGAAGGAGTTTACACCAAATAGGGATGATCGGTTATCTGAGGACGAGTGCTTTGCGCCAGGCGCTTGGTTACGTGGCGACCAAGACCTTTACCACAGAGGGCACGGGGCACAGGGGAACACAAAGAAACCTCACGGGGTAAGCGCCATGCGCATGATTGCGATTCGAGTTTTGTGATGACGCACGCTCGCGGACAGGAGTGTCCGCGCCACACGGTCAGAGGTTTTTTCGCGACCAGTCTTCGATTCTGGCCAGGGCTTTGTTGAGATTTTCAAGTGAGTTGGCCACGCTGAATCTTAGATAACCTTCTCCGTAGGCTCCGAAGGCGGTGCCGGATAGGCAGGCTACTCCGGCTTGTTCCAACAGCGCGTCAGCCAATTTTTTGGAGGCCCAGCCGGTTTTCGTGATGTTGGGGAATGCATAAAAAGCGCCTTTGGGTACGCGGCAGGAGAAGCTTTTAATTTTGTTAAGGCCTGCTACGAAGACATCGCGACGGCGTTTGAATTCGGCGCTCATTTTGTCGACCGAAGATTGATCGCCGCGGAGCGCTTCGATCCCGGCCATCTGCGTAAAGCTAGCGGTGCACGACGTTGCGTTGGTTACGAGGCGAGTAATTTGCGCGGCGAGATCGGGACGCATTACGCCGTAACCCATGCGCCACCCGGTCATGGCGTAGGTTTTGGAGAAGCCGTCGAGGAGGATGGTGCGCTCTTTAAAGCCGGGGACGCTCATGATGGAGAAGTGGTCGCCGTCATAGATCAGGCGGCTATAAATTTCGTCGGAGAGAATAAGGATGTTGCGATCGCCAATTGCCTCGGCAATTTCCAGAATGTCTTTCTTGGTCAGGACCCCGCCGGTCGGATTGTGCGGCGAGTTCAGGATGATTAGCTTGGTGCGGTCGGTAATCAGCGAGGCCAATTCTTTGGTATCTACCGAGAAATCGCGATCTTCGCGCAAGGGGATTGGAATCGCTTTGCCGAGCGAATAGTCGATCATCGACTCGTAAATCGGAAAACCAGGATTCGGGTAGATAACTTCATCTCCCTCATCAATTAGCGCCATCATAGTAAAGAAAATAATAGGCTTGCCGCCGGGCACGACGACCACCTCGTCGCTCGATACTGGGACATTGCGGGTGCGGCTTACGTAGTCGGCGATGGTCTGGCGCAGGTCGGGAAGCCCGGCGGCTGGGCCGTAGTGAGTCCAGCCTTTTTGCAGGGCGTTGACGCCGGCCTCGATTACGTTCGTGGGCGTGTCGAAATCGGGCTCGCCTATCTCAAGGTGGATGATTTCTTTGCCTTGCTTCTCGAGGGCTCGGGCCCGGTTCAGGACTTCGAACGCGGTTTCGGTGCCTAGGCGCGACATCCGGCTGGATAGGCGCAATTCATATTGGGTCATAGTTGGCATAGCGGTAGATAAATTATATCGCTTTGGATGCTTTGTTTGAAACATCGGCAAAGGGCTTTACCACTAAGGACACTAGGGTTCACGACGGAAATCGGTTTGCTGTTACTTGTAGGTGGCATAGGGCACAGCGGGAAACTCTGATTCTTAGCTCCGCAATCTAACCTCTCACCTCTGCAATTACTCTGAGATGGTGCTTTCTTCGCTTTGAGCACGGAGCACGCGATCTACGGAGTATGGGGCGCGCTGCGTGGGTTCGTGAAAGTGACGTACTTGCATTTCACCCAGAAGACCTACGGCTAGCATGTTCAGCCCGGCCAGCAGCAGCACGGCGGAGAAGATCATCAAGGGGCCGTGCTGGTACATGACATCGGCCTGGTGAAGGAGTTTTTCAAAAATTAGCCACAGCGAGATACCACAGCCTGCCATGATGCTAAACATTCCTACAGTGCCGAAGAAGTGCAGAGGACGCGAGAGATATTTGAGCAGGAAGCGAATGGTGATCAGGTCGAAGAATACGCGGAAAGTGCGCGAGATTCCGTAATGCGATGCGCCGCGTTCGCGGTTGATATTCTTGATGGGAACTTCGATGATCGATGCGCCATACCACGACGCCAGCGCGGGTATGAAGCGGTGGAGTTCACCGTAAAGCGGGACTTGGCCGAGGATTTCGCGGCGATAGGCTTTGAAGGTCGTGCCGAAATCATGAATCTCAACTCCGCTCAATTTGGCCATCAGCCAGTTGGCGCAGCGCGAGGGAAAGCGGCGAAGCCAGAAATTGTCGACGCGGGTCTTACGCCAGCCACTGACTATGTCGTAGCCTTCCGCAATTTTTTCGAGGAATAGAGGGATGTCGCCGGGGTCGTGCTGCAAATCGCCATCCATGGCGATGATGTATTCGCCGCGGGCGTGATCGAATCCGGCAGCGAGGCCGGCCGTTTGTCCGAAGTTGCGGCGCAGTTTTACGACGGTGACACGGCTGTCGACGGCTGCGATTTCGCGCAGCAAACCGAACGTGCCGTCGATTGAACCATCATCGACCAGTACCATCTCGAAGGTCTCGCCGCTCGCCTCCATCACAGACTTGAGCCGGGCGTACAGGTCGGTGACGTTCTCCTGCTCGTTGTGCAGGGGCACTACAATTGAATACTTGAGCACAGTGATTTAATTATACGGCAGCGCGGGGCGGTTTCGAAGTGACTTATGTGGGACTCGATTTTGGCGGGTTTCCGCGTTGCCACAGCCGCTAAGGCCGCAAGTTAAGTGCTACCTGTTCGGCGCGGCTGAAGCGCGCCCCTTCAAAGCGAAAGCGAAGCAAAAGCCAAACTTCTGCCTCGCCGAAATTAGACAGTCCGTTCTCCCATGAGAATGCGGAGTAAGAGCAGCCAGCGACGGACATTTGTGGTCATGAGGAAGCTTTCTTTAACGTGCTCTCGACCGTTGCGGCCTAATTGCGCGGCGAACTCGGGATGCGTGAGCAAATAGCGGATTTGATAGGCGCAGCCTTCCACGGAATGGACCAGCGCGCCGGTCAACTTATGAATGACCTGGTTCGGAATGCCGCCTACAGCGCCGGCTATGGTCGGCTTCCCTTTCCAAAGCGCTTCGGTCACGGTCAGGCCAAAACCTTCCTTGATCGACTTCTGGATGACGATGGTGGACGCCCGCTGCAGCGCATTGATTTGAAGGGCGCACCATGGCGGCAAGTCGAGAATGATTACATCAGGATCGTTGCCTACGACCTCTTTGACCTCCTTTAACACGAGCGCGCCTTCGGGATCATCGCTGGCTCCGCCGCCGGCCAGGACGAGTTGGCAGTCGACATATTTCCGCGCCAGCTTGTAGGCCTGCACGACGCCAACCGGATCTTTCAAGCGATCGAAACGGGACACCTGAGTGATGATGGGACGCGAGCGGTCGATGCCGAATTCATCGCAGATCTGCTGCACGTAACTATCGTCGAGTTCTTTGTTCTTCTCTGACAGAGGATCGATGCAGGGATAAAACAAGTATTGCGGGATGGGCAATTGCCGGGCGAATGATTGCGATGAAAAAATCGCGGCATCGAATTGATCGATGAAGGGACGCAGGAAGCCCCAGACTTGAGGATTCGGATTCGACAAATCGATGTGGCAGCGCCATACCCAGCGTCCAGGAGAATCTTTCTTGGAACGAATTAGTCCTGCGGGCTGCGGATCGTGAATAACGACTACATCTTCTTGGAACTGCATGCGCTGCCGATTCTGTTCATTGTAGGCGAGGAAGATTTCCTGGGCCGCGCGATTGAGCTGGTACTCGGTACCGTGCAGCGCGTTGTGGAAAGCCTTCGTCACTTCAAAGAAATCGTTGCCCCCGGTGATCACATCCCAGTGCGTGGTCACTTCCAGTTCGGCGAGCATGGGTACGAGACGATTCAGCATCTCGGCCACGCCACCACCAACGGCCGTGGAGTTGACCATCTTCAGCGTCTTTCCTTTGAGCGGGCGTGCTAGAAAACGCAGCTCGTTGATTTCGGCATCACCCACGATGGGACGGTAATCATCGAAATGAGGCGCGGGCACGGGTTCGGGAGGCGTCTCCCAGGTTCGCGGAGCCTTGCGGCGCTCGGGATAAGCGGTCGCTGGTTGGCTGACCTGCGACGGCTGTTTGGTTTCTGTTTCTGATGCAAGGGTGGAGATTGATTGCTGACTGGCAGCGTTTTGCGATTTCACGAGTTTTATTCCTTCTCTATTCGCTTCGTGTTTATCAGCTTGGTCTACGGTCATCTATGAATTCGGTTCCTGTTCGATTGTTTATGTTCAATTGCTTAAATGACAGCCTGCGGATTACGTCAGCGATCGTTCTACGACGCGAACAATTTGGCGACGCACGTCTTCGAGGGTCGCAGTGTAGATATCTATCCGGTTGAGCGCCCGGGCAGTGTCGGTAAGTCCGACGTCTTCATGCAGCCACTGCGAAAAATCGTTGGACATGAGCTTGATGCGCAGACGCGCCTCGATGAAATGATGGTGGATGGAGTGGACGCTAGCTTCTCGCAGGCCTTTTACAAACTCCTGCATGCTGCCTGCAACCGTATCGGTGGGCAGCACTACGATGTCGGCGGCGCAGAAGTAGAAAGTCTCTTCGGCAATCTTGCTGGCGTCGGCATGATGGCGTTTGAGATGGTTTGCGAGTATTTCGATAAAGCGTTCGCGCAGGTCGCTGAGAGAGGTGAACTCGCGCACGTCCACGCTGGCAAGCTGTTCGGCCAGGCCGGGCTGATTACAGGCGGCCAAAGCCCAGTGCGCGAAATCGTTGGAGAATCCCTCCCGAATGAAGTGGTGCTCCTGCAGGGTGCGGAAGGTGTGCTGAAAGATGGAATCCTCGGGGCAAGCGCGCAAACAATCCAGCAACTCGGCAAGCGTGTTCGCCTTAAGCGTGGTGATGCGCAGGAGGTGGGCCGAGGTATTGAAGTAAAAGGCTTTGACTGCTTGATGCCGAGGCGCGGTCTGGGTTCCGGTTGTGCTCTCAGTTGTAGTTGTAGTTGTCGTTGTCATCTTTTATCTATTCCCTATCGTTATCTATCCCTATCTAACGCCCTTATCCATTGTGTGCACTGTCTTGGCGGAATTTCGTCGTGACGCGCTGTGTTCGACACAAGTTTTCAGCCACAGACCAAGAAAATCGAGTAGCTCGTCGGGAGGTTTCAGCCAGAATCGAGCTGCCGTCTCCCGCCAAGTTGGGCGTACCAGCACGCTAATGCCGCGACCCTCCATGGCGAGGAAAGCTGCTTCGTCGGTAGTATCGTCGCCGAGGTAAGCCACCGGGACGGCGGGACTGATTTCACTCAAGAAGGTGCGAACGGCTTCGCCTTTGTCGGCTTCAGAGGCGCGAACCTCGACTCCTCCATCAAATTCGAGCAGGTCGAGGCCGCTTTGTTCGGCAATGGGTCCCCAGCCAAGCATGACGCGGGCGCGCAGATCTTTAGCGTCTTTTTCACTCATTCCGCGCCAGTGGACTGCGATGCTGCCGGCCTTGAATTCTGCGCTATGCCGAAGTTGCTGGTGGCCGAGCCAGCGATCCGCATCCGATAAAGCATCGAGCGTTCGGTCATCGAGGCTTGGCATTTCCATGCTGCCGTCAGTTTTCATGCGTTGCAATCCGTGGATTCCCCAAACCTCGGGCCTCGGGTGAATATTTAAAAAGGGGAGAACATCGGAGGCATCGCGTCCGGAGACGACTACGACCCTGGTGCGGCAGTCTCGTACGATTTCCTGCAGGACGAGCGCTACGCCGGGATAAGGGAACGCCTGATCGCGCTGCGTGCGAAAGGGAGCGAGGGTTCCATCGTAATCGAGCAGAAGTACAGCCTCAGTTGAGGCGGCGACAGTTTGTAGAAATGGACTAAGTTCAGCTTGAACTTCTGGCCTCAACTCGGGGGATCCTTTCTGTCATTGACGGGCGTCTCAAGCGGCGTCCGGAAATTTGTTTCTCAAGCAGCGGACACACTGGCACGAAATCTTTCCTGGCGGTCTTCGGGCTCATCCAAACGTATGTCGCAAAGTTCAGTTATGAGATCGCCGGCCCAGCGATAGATGTTATGGTCTTTGATGTTCTGACGCATGCGATGGACTCGTAACTGTTTTTCTTCTGGGTCCATTTCGAGAGCGGCGCGGATAGCGTCGGCAGTCTGATCGATGTCATAAGGGTTTACTAGCAGAGCATCGCGCAATTCGCGCGCGGCGCCAGTAAACTGACTCAGGATCAGCACACCTCGTTCATCCTTCCTCGCGGCGAGAAATTCCTTGGCTACCAGATTCATGCCGTCGTGCAGCGATGTAACCAGGCAAAGGTCGGCGGCGCGATAGTAGGGTTCGATCTCTTTGTGGCTGTGCTGCCGCTTGAGAAAGACGATGGGCTTCCAATTTCCGTTCTGGAAGCGCCAGTTGATGCGCTCTGTCTCTGCCTCAACTTCGGCGAGCAAGTCGTGGTAGCGCTTAATGTGAGTACGGCTCGGCGCTCCAATCTGAATGAACGTGAACTTCCCCTGATAGCTGGGATATTTCTCGAGGAAGCGCTCGATAGCGAGGAAGCGTTCAAGAATTCCTTTTGTGTAGTCGACGCGATCGACGCCGATGCCCATATAGGTGGCTTCCACCCCCAGGCTCCGCAGGAGAGACGAACGTTTCTGGTAGCTGAAGCTGTCACTAATTGTGAGGGTCTTGCTTGTTCCATCTTTCGAATTCGCTTCCGAACTCTCTTCGACGTCGTCTCCCGTGAGGGCGACGCTGATGGGAAATGGACGAACCAAAGTGCGGTGTTCCTGCCGCAGCACGGAGAAATGCTCCCAATCGACTCGCGATTCCAGAACACGATCCACCGTCTGCAAAAAGTTATTGCAGTGCGATTGAATATGAAATCCGATCAGGTCAGCGCCGAGCAGACCATCGACCAACTGACGCTGCCACGGGCAAATCCCGAAAGCTTCTGGATTCGGCCATGGGATATGCCAGAAAATCGCAATGCGGGCGTCAGGACGCTTTTCTTTTATCAGGCGTGGCAATAAAGCGAAGTGGTAATCCTGAACTAAAACCACAGGCTTTTCTACGCCCGCAATTTCTTCGAGAACAGCTTCGGTAAACTTGCGATTCACATCCTGATACGCCTGCCAGTCATCGGCGCGGAAGAGAGGCCGCGTGTGCGCGATGTGGCAAAGAGGCCAGAGGCCTTCATTTGCAAACCCGTAGTAGTACCCTTCTTCTTCCTCTTTCGTGAGCCACACGCGGCGCAAGGTATAGCGCGGATCTTCGGGTGGGACGCGAATGCTGTCATGCGCGTCGACGACCTCGGCATCGGCGCTGCCGCTTCCGTGGGCGATCCAGGTTCCGTCGCAGGCATCAAGAACGGGTTCCAGAGCGGTAACCAGACCGCTCGGCGGAACGACCACTTCAATCTCCTTACCGTTGCGCTGGTGCATGTAGGGCTCGCGATTCGAGACGACGAAGAGATGGCGATCGTTGAGACGCGTGCGGAGCTGCACCGCGAGCCGATCCGCCGTCCACATGGATTGCGCTGTGTCCCGCAGGCGAGCTTCATTCTCAGCCGCATTGCGCGCATGAGTGAGGCTTTCGGCCATGGTGGCCACTTCGCGCGCCAGCGGGCGGAAGACATCGAGGTCCGGCGGTTCCTGCCGGAAAGATATCTTGCCGGTTCGCAGTGCGCGCATCCAAAGCGCGGCGCGGGCGATGGGTCCCGTAATGCTCCAGCGAACGATGAGCAGCGTAATGAAAACGATGAGGAAGACTTGGGCAAGCACCCGGAAAAACGTTTGTCGCCAGACCAGCAGGCTCTGGGCGCGGATATAACTCACGTCGTGGACGATGGCTAGGCCGCCGACCACCTCATCCTGACGGCGAACGGGAACGGCTAAAATGTGGATCGGTATATCTCCCAGCCGGTCGTAGGAACTTTCCTCGCGATCTTCATTCACAGCCTTCGAGACCGCGGGAGGACTTACAGTTAGCGTTTTAGCAAGGGATGGACTTATGGCTACCAGACTGCCCTGCCGGTTATAGACAGCGACGCCCAGCAGGTTCTCCCGATTCCCAAAGCGCATCAGGACTTTCTGCAGGTCCTTTGTGGAACCGTTATTCCAGGCTCGCTCAACGTTGCCGACAAGGCTTTCCCCTAGCATTTCGGCGCTTCCCTCAAGGTCGCTGCGCAGGGAGCGCTTCTTAGCTAGTACTTCATAGTAAGAAAACCCGGACGAAACTACAGTGATGCCCAGAATTAGAGAAACAATCAGTCGAATGCTCAACAATCGCATGCATCGCCCTTCTACCGCCGGAAGTTTGACGCTTTCGCGCTCTGACAGGTTGTTCGCTAAGTTCAAACGACTGTAGGAAATACCGTCGTCGTCATCCCAGTTTGTTCGCCCTGCCATATAAATTATACGGCTCTGGCGGAACTCTGACGCAGCGGTCTTGGGACACCTCCAAAAAACCAGCCATTACAAGGTTTTCGACGAGGAATTTATTTTCACAGCTGTTCTCTTATGATTTTTCACAATCGATGAATGACTAAGTGCAAATGTCGTGCCAAGAGCGAGTGGTGGGATCAAGTCGTTGATACAGCGTTTTCACCGCCGTCTCCTGAAAGCCTAGGACAGTGCAAAGATGACGCCGTTCATGAAATTATTCCC
>PLBX01000529.1:0-4605 GCA_003135495.1 Acidobacteriaceae bacterium
TCATCCCGACCGGAGCGTAGCGCCTGCGGTTCGCACTTCAGGGCGCAACGAAACTCAAAAGATGCTCTGCCGTCCGAACGAATAGGCAACCTTAAAGACACCCGAATCGATCCCCGGGTTTTCGGCGCCATTGCCCGCGTTGGCGAGATGATGGTAGCGATACTCCAGCCGGCAGGAACGCGTGTGGGTCTGAAACAACTCCACCCCGGCCCCGAATTCAAAGGTAAAGTTGAAGGCCGAGCTGTTGAAGACTGGTATGTCTCTAGGCGATACCGCGAAGCCGCCCAGGCCGGTCACGAAGGGCTGTATGCGCTTTCGTGGAAATGCACTGAGCTTATAGCCGAGTGGGCTGAAGGCGCTCACATACGTCGTCCGCCGGCCGCCAATGTAGGTTGCGGTTCCGAGATAGGCTTGGTTCTGCTCCACCAGAATCACATTGAAGGGGGCGTTCGTTACGGGACTGTCTACCGGCACCTGTGAAGCGAAAATGACGTTTCCGGAAAATTGAGGTTGCTGCGGAAAATGTAACGCGAAGCCATTCATCGTAGGATCGCTCACGGTCATCAAGGGACGTATCTCGGCAACCCATGCTCCGGAAACGCCAGAGCCCAGAAAGCTCCGCCGTTCGAAGCTGGCACCCACCGCGCTTATTTTGCGTCCATCGGCGTAGCCCAGGAGCATATGGCTGGAATCGTTGGAGTACTCCACGAATCCGCTCAGGACCGTGCGATTCGAGTAGTAGCCACCGGCATCCTGCGCCCAGGTCATAGTGCAACCGGCCAGTGCTATCAACAGCCACAGGCCGCCCTTGAGCGCGGCTTTCCTATTGCTATGCCACCTTTGGCTCCACCCAATTTGAAACATGCGATTTTCCTCATCGCGGCGAAATGTCACCGCTGCGCGTAGATGTCTGGAATTGCGAAATCTGCGCGGCGGGGGGGCCGGGCATTCTCCTGTTTTGGACCCGTTTAGAAGAGAACGGTGATGCAATCGATTTCCACCATCTCGCTACGAGTGCCTCGGGGGGAAGGGACTCGTAGCGAGAGCATTTTTAGTCACTGTGACCTATTGTCAATATCGGCTCTGATCAGCTTTTCTTTAAGAAAAGTCTCGCCAAGTTCGGCTCGCGTGGCTTGTGGAAAATGCTCATTACCAACGATTCACGGCAATCGTAGCATCGAGTGCATACCCGTCAGCCCCGCCAATCGCCGAGCCTCCGGGAAATGGTCACCCGAATTTCACACTTTAGTGTGAAATCGCGGATGCCACGCCTGCCGTCCCCGGCGAGGGAACGGCCTGATAGACCGCACACATCTCTGCCCGGGTGGGAAAGGCCCACGCCGCATAGTCCTCGTCGCTCATCGTGATCTCGTCCCGCCAAAGCATCGTGAGCCACGGAAGAGAAGCGAGCATCGACTCCAGTTCAGGGTGCATATACACCAGGTACAACTCCCGCGGTTGCTCTGCCAGGGAAGCTCCCAGGTTATGGAATACCCGCTCCATCACCGGGCTGGTAAACGCATTCCACATGTAAACGACCAAAGGTCCGGGTGGCCAGAGAAACTCGGTCGCATCCCCCTGGATGGAGATTACCGGCGGTCGATGGAGCAGACTCCCGTGGGCGGCGGCTGCATAACGTGCGACGTTGGCCCTGGCGACGCGCTCCAGTTCCGGAGAAAGCTCGACGCCAATGACCTCGCGAAATGGATAGTCGGAAGCCAGCAGCAATGCGCGGCCCTTGCCCGATCCCACATCCACGAAGCGGAACCGCTGGTATTCCAGATGCAGCCGTTCCAGCATCACGCCCATGACCGCGTGAAACACCGACGGGGCCACGGCAAAGTAACCGTTGTTGTAGACATCGTGCGCGTGGCCCGTGGGGAGATCGTAGATCAGCCCGCTGGTCTCCACGCCAAAACGTTCATCGAACGGATGCACCGCGCGATAGCTCCGGTATTGGCCCTGCTCCACGCGGGGCCAGGCGGTTCGCTTCTTCCTGCCCAGGTTGCGCCACAATTGCCGGATCTCATCTCTCATCCCGCGTCTCTCTCATCTCATCCTGCGATGAGCCTGGTGCAGGGGCGAAGTGTTTGAGCATTTTTACTATTGAAGTGGGCTAGGAAACTGGACCGAACGCGGCCNNTTCCGCCGAAGAATGGCCGCACAGAGCCAATCCCTCCACATCACCGTAATAGTAGAAATGCTCTACTCGAGCCCCAGCTTCTTCCAGATTTCATCCACGCGCGCCCGGGTGGCTGCATCCATGGCGATCATTTGCGGCCACGATCGCGTGAAGCCTTCCGCGTTCCACTTACGGGTTGCGTCAATGCCCATTTTGCTGCCGTAGTTGGGCAGGCGGGAGGCATGATCGAGCGAGTCGACCGGGCCCAGCGTGAACTGAATATCCCGCTCGGGGTCGATGTTGTTGGCCACGCGCAGCGTGACTTCGCCCAGATCCTGTACATCGCAGTCCTCATCGACCACAATGACGCACTTGGTAAACATCGCCTGGCCCAGCGACCAGATGCCGTGCATCACCTTGCGCGCCTGCCCGGCATAGCTCTTGCGGATGGCGACGATCATCAGATTGTGAAAGACACCTTCCACCGGCAGGTTCACGTCCACGATTTCAGGTATGGTCAGCCGCATCAACGGCAGAAAAATACGCTCCACCGCCTTGCCCATCCAGGCATCTTCTTGAGGCGGCTTGCCGACGACCGTCGTGGCATAAATCGGATCTTTGCGGTGCGTTATGCAAGTGACGTGGAAGACGGGGTATTCGTCTTCGAGCGAGTAGAAGCCGGTGTGATCGCCGAAGGGGCCTTCGGTGCGGAGCTCGTCCAAATTGACATAGCCTTCGAGAATGATTTCGGCGTTGGCGGGGACTTCCAAGTCGACAGTTTCGCACTTCACTAATTCGACCGGCTTTTGACGGAGAAATCCGGCGATGATGAATTCTTCTACGTCGGGTGGAGCGGGGACGATCGCGGAGAAGGTCAGCGCGGGGTCTGTGCCGATGGCTACGGCGACTTCCATTTTGCCGGAGGGGCGATCGCCTGCGGCTAGCATTGAGCCTCCTGAGGAGCGGGCCATGATGTCTACTGCTTTGGCTGCCTCGCTTCGCTTCGGTGGACGGACGATTGCGTCCGTCCCCACGTGGTCGGGTAAAATGGCGGCGTTTCTCATTCTATCGCGGTAATGTTCGGCGGCCACTTTTTGTCTTTGCCAATGCATGCCGGTCGTGCGTTCGTCGTAAATTTGCATGCGGTACATGCCTACGTTGCGCTTGCCGGTTTTTGGATCCCGCGTGATTACGCAGGGCAGAGTGATAAAGCGTCCTGCATCCTTCGGCCAGCATTGCAGGATTGGAAAATCGAAGAGGGAGAAATTATCGCGCTTGATCACTTCTTTGCAGGAGCCGGTCGGGACGGTCTTAGGGAAAAACTTTCCCATCTCGGCGAGCATCGGCAGCATCTTCACTTTGTCGAGGAAGCCCTGCGGAGACTTCACGTCCATGAAAGCGCGAATGCGATCAGCAATTTCGTCAAGCGCATCGACTTCGAGCGCCAGCTTCATGCGACGGGCTGATCCGAATTGATTAATGAGGAGGCGCGCGCCGGGATAACCATTGATGTTTTCGAAGAGCAGGGCTTTGCCGCCTACGATTGGCTGCTCGTCGTCATTAGTAACTCTATTTGCAATTCTGTCTGTAACTTTGCTTTTTGAAACTCGGTCGGCAATTTCCGTGATTTCTAAAATCGGATCGACTTCGGAGCGGATTCGCTTCAGTTCGCCGGCTCGGTCGAGTGCTTTGATCCAGTCGCGCAGATCGTCGTAGGCCAAAAGTCCTCCCGTGATGGACAGACGATTATAGATGGCGCCAGCTGAAATCTTTACCACAGGGAGCACGGGGAACGCAGGGGAAAATCCACAGAGTCACTTCAGTCGTTCGTTCCACGCTTCCACATTTCGCCGCCTGCGACTAGGATATGGAAATCATTTTTTTGCATGTGGAATTAGACGGAGGACGAATGGTCCATTTCAAGGTGAATGGTAAAGAACAGACGTTCGACGACGATCCTGAGACGCCTTTGCTGTGGTATTTGCGCGATGTGGCCGCTTTGACGGGAACGAAGTTCGGCTGCGGCATGGCGCTCTGCGGCGCGTGTACGGTGCATCAGAATGGCGCGGCAATTCGCTCCTGCACAACAGCGATGAGCGAGGTCGGCGGCACCGAAATTACGACGATCGAAGGCATCCCGCCCATGCATCCGGTGCAGAAGGCGTGGATGGAGATTCGGGTTCCGCAATGCGGGTACTGCCAGACCGGCCAGATCATGCAGGCCATCGCTCTTCTTAAAGACAATAAGAATCCCAGCGATCAGGATATCGACACGGCAATGTCCGGGAATATTTGCCGATGCGGGACATATCAGCGCATTCGCGCGGCGATTCATCAGGCTGCGAAGGAGACGGCATGAAGATCATCGAGAATGTAAGCCGTGAAAACGTGAGCCGCCGGGGATTTCTGCAGGGAGCTTTGGCTAGCGGCGTTTTTATTTTGAGCGCGCGCTTAATTTCGTCACCCGTGTGGGCAGCCGAAGG
>PLBX01000529.1:4664-13713 GCA_003135495.1 Acidobacteriaceae bacterium
GATCGATCAGGCGATTGGCGATCCCAAATATGGCGATCAGGATACGGATGGCTCGCACTCGGTTCGCAGTAATTTCGATTTGATGCGGAAGGTCGGCGCTACCGGGCGGCTCATGTTAATGACAGCGGCTGCTAATCGCTGGAAAGTTCCGCTGAAGGAATGCTCCACCGAACCTCACTTTGTAGTGCATGGCGCCAGCGGCCGCAAGATAGGCTATGGCGAAGTTGCCGCCGATGCAGCCAAACTTCCAGTTCCTCGCACAGAAAATGTTCCGCTTCCGCTGAAAAAGCGTTCCGAGTGGAGATACATCGGCAAAGAAAATAATTCTTTGTTCGACGTCCCTGAGATGGTCACTGGCAAAGCCGTCTTCGGGATGGACGCGACCATGCCGGGGATGGTCTTTGCTTCCGTGGAACATCCGCCCGTACTCGGGCAGAAAATAAAATCGTACGACGACAAAGCCACGCTCAAAGTTCCGGGCGTTCAGAAGACGCTGACGATCGATCCTTTCAAGCCGCCGCATCAGTTCCAGCCTTTGGGCGGAGTCGCCGTAATTGCCGACAATACCTTTGCGGCATTCAAGGGACGCAAGAACCTGAAGATCGAGTGGGACAGCAGTCCGCATTCGGCGTATAACTCTGGGCCCTATCGCAAAATTCTCGAAGACACGTCGCGGCAGCCGGGCAAAGTAGTGCGCAACGTCGGTGACGTGGATGCCGCGTTTGCCAAAGGCTCCGCCAATGGCGGAAAGATCATTGAGGCCGAGTACTACACACCGCACCTGGCGCACGTTTCGATGGAGCCGCCCGTCGCAGTGGCGGAATATCGCGACGGAAAGGTGCTGGCGTTTGCTCCGACGCAAAATCCGCAGGCGGTGCAGGAGACGATTGCGGGAGTGCTTGGCATCAAGAAAGAAGATGTTACCTGTCACGTTACTCTGCTTGGCGGCGGGTTTGGACGCAAATCGAAGCCCGATCAAGTCGCCGAAGCTGCGGTTCTGTCGAAGCAACTCGGCAAGCCGGTGAAAGTTGTCTGGAGCCGGGAAGACGACATTCACTTTGATTTCTTTCATTCGGTCGCAGCAATGTACATGAAGGCCGCAGTCGGGCCTGACGGCAAGCCCACGGTATGGTTACAGCGCACGGTGTATCCGCCGATCAATTCAACCTTCGATGCGGCTGCGCGTTATGCCGATGACGAGATGGGCCTCGGGTGGAACAATCTTCCTTTCGATATTCCAAATCATCGCGCGGAAAACGGCCCAGCCGACTACCACGTGCGTATTGGATGGCTGCGNNATTGTTCCGCTGGAGTACAAAGAGGAAGAATCCGATGAGAAGCAGCGCTACCCGCTCGACACGGCGCGCCTGCGGCGTGTGGTCGAGATCGCGGCGGAAAAATCGGGCTGGGCCAAGCGTTCAAAGAACATGGGTAAAGGGCGCGGGATGGGCATTGCGGCCCATCGCAGCTTCCTTACGTATGTAGCTACCGTAGTGGAAGTGGAAGTCGACGCTCGGGGGCTAGTGCATATCCCGGGAGTGTGGACGGCGGTCGATGCAGGCACGGTCGTGAGCCCTGACAATGTCCGCAATCAGTTCGAGGGAGCGGCGGTGTTCGGCACGAGCCTGGCATTGTTTGGAGAGATTACCGCGACCAACGGAGTCATCGACCAGAGCAATTTCAATAATTATCAGCTGGCAAGGATGAACCGCGCGCCGCGACATGTGGACGTGCAAATCGTGGAGAGCGACGCGCCCCCGGCTGGAGTTGGGGAGCCGGGCGTTCCTCCGTTTGCGCCTGCTCTATACAACGCCGTGTTTGCGGCGACGGGCAAGAGAGTGCGCGAACTTCCCTTGTCGAAAACAAAACTGGTGTAGGGAGAAGAGAAGCCTTCGCTGTAGAGACGGGGCTTGCCCCGTCTGCCACTGGACGAAGCGGGAGACGCGGCAAGCCGCGTCTCTACGGCACAGAGGCGCCAATTCTTTATGCTTAAATTTCTGGCGCTAGTGCTGCTGATCACGGACGCTTTCGCAGCAGGACAGGAAATCGTTGTGGCGGCGGCGGCAGATATGAATGCGGCGCTTCCGCCCATCGTCGCGGCTTACACGACGAAGACTGGCCAGCCGGTGAAGCTCTCTTTCGGCGCATCCGGCAATTTGACAAACCAGATAAGAAACGGCGCGCCCTTCGACGTTTTCTTTTCGGCTGATGAAGAGTATCCGCGACAGCTGATTGCCCAAGGACTGGCGTCGAAGGACACTCTTTACCGTTATGCGGTCGGTCGCTTGGTGCTGTGGGTGCCGAACGATTCGCCACTCGATCTAAACAAGCTTGGGATTAAAGCTTTACTTGAAGTATCGGTTAGAAAAATCTCTATCGCGAATCCGAATACTGCACCATACGGCCGGGCTGCGGAAGCTGCACTGCGGCACTTTCAAATTTATGATCAAGTTGCCGGTCGCCTGGTGCTGGGAGAAAATGTTTCGCAAGCGGCCCAGTTCGTCGAATCGGGCAACGCCCAAGCGGGCCTCATCGCACTTTCGCATGCGCTCGCCCCCGCAATGAAGGATAAAGGGCGCTACTGGCCGGTGCCACTCGATGCCTATCCCGCGCTGAATCAAGCAGCGGTCGTCCTCTCACGATCGAAGCAGCAAGATGCCGCGCGTAAGTTCCTGGAATATTTGCGTACCCCCGAAGCTACTTCCCTGCTCTCCAGTTACGGGTTCAACTTGTCTGGAGGAAATACTCAAACGGAGAAGCATTGAATGAACTGGGAGGCGTTCTGGCTCACAGTACGTCTCGCCGCCATCGTCTCCACGCTGCTGATCGCCATTGGAATTCCTATCGCATACTGGTTGACTTACTCGCGATGGCGTTGGAAATTTCTGGTTGAAGCTGCGGTTGCGCTTCCCATCGTATTGCCGCCCACGGTGCTTGGATTTTATTTATTGGTGGCGCTTGGCTCACGCAGCCCGCTCGGGCGGTGGTGGGAATCGTTCACGGGACATACGCTGGCATTCACATTTGAAGGACTTGTCATTGGATCAGTGCTATACAGTTTGCCATTCGCGGTGCAGCCGTTCGCGGCGTCTTTTGGAACGGTCGATAGGCAGTTGCTGCGGGCTTCGGCATCGCTCGGCGATTCGCCGCTGCAGACCTTTCGACGCGTCGTGCTTCCCCTCTCAAAAGCCGGACTGGTCACGGGATTTGCCCTGAGCTTCGCGCACACTCTGGGCGAGTTCGGCGTTGTGCTCATGGTCGGCGGCAACATCCCAGGCGTGACACGCACAATCTCGATCGATATTTTTGATCAGGTCCAGACAGCGAACTATTCAAGCGCCAACCAGACTGCACTCATCCTGCTAGCCCTTTCTTTTGTCGTGCTATCGATTGTTTATGGATTGAACCGGCGGCCATGGGCGGTGGGTCCGTGGCGGTAGACGCGAAAGCCAAAAAAAAGACTACGGGCGAGACGCCTGCTCCGGCGCAGAGATCGACTTATCCAATTTCCGCCGATCTCGAAGTTCGAATCCGCAAGCGATTTCCAAATCCTGAAGGCACCTTCAATTTAAACGTGCACTTCCGCGCCCTGGCCGGTTTCACGGTTATCTTCGGCGCATCGGGCGCGGGCAAAACCACGCTGCTCGATTGCATTGCCGGACTCAGCGATCCCGACGAAGGGCGCATTTTTGTGGGCGGCGAAGAGCTGTACGACTCCGATAAGAAATGCAACGTCGCCGCCTGGAAGCGGCGCATTGGGTATGTGCATCAGGATCTGGCTCTCTTCCCTCACTTGAGCGTAGAAGAAAATGTCGCNNATTTTATCGCGCTTCAGAATTGAGCGTATGCGCGACCGGCGGCCGTTTCAAATTTCCGGAGGGGAGCGCCAACGCGTTGCGCTGGCACGGGCGTTGGTCACCGAGCCACGAGCGTTGCTGCTCGATGAGCCACTGGCCGCGCTCGATCGCCCAACCAAGTCATCTCTCATTAACGATCTGCGCAAGTGGAACCAGCATTACCGCGTGCCAATTCTTCTGGTCACCCACAATGGCGAAGAGGTATTCGCGCTTGGCAACGAAGTCATCATGCTCGATACCGGCAGGATCGTGGCTCAAGGGCAGCCGCATGAAGTGATGCGCGTTCCGCGGCTGGAGACCGTGGCACAGCTCTCAGGATTTGAAAACATCTTCGACGCGACGGTCGCAGTGCTAAACGAATCTCGTGGAACCATGACCTGTCGACTTGGAGCCCTGCAACCGGAAAAGGCCGCGGTGGAGTTAGAGACCCCGCTGGTTCGGGCAGAAGAAGGTTCGCGGCTTCGGGTGGGCATTCGCGCTGGCGATTTGCTGCTCGCCTCGGAAGAGCCGCGGGGATTAAGTGCGCGCAACATTTTGCCTGGAACTATTAAGAGTCTGCAACAGAGAGATGTCATCGTGGCAGCAATAGTCGATTGCGGCGGCATTGAGTTCGAGGTGCACGTAACTCTGGCGGCACGAGATTCGCTCCAACTCGGCGATGGGAAGAAAGTCTGGCTCGTGGCTAAGACGCACTCCTGCCACTTAATGGGCTTGTGAGAGGCGAGGCGAGGCCGCGTAGCCATTGGCCCTCGCATCTTCTTCGCGTTCAATCGCAATCACCGCAATCCATTGCCCGTTGCGTTCTTCATGATAGGTAATTGTCGCCCCCAGTTCTTGCGCAATGACCTCCGGCAGCAAGTCCCGATGGTAGCCGAAGAACTTTTCCTTGAGGCGCTGCCACGCCTCCCAATTCTCCAACAGAGGATGCGCCGGTTGATATTTTGTCGAAAAGACTAGCGCGACATCGAAGTGATCGCGGGCGGTCGCAGCTATGTTGATTTGAGAACCGGAGAAGTCTTCAATGCGTAAGACAGGAAATGGCCGTGTAACGTAGCCGAGCCATGGGCGGCTGATTTCGTCCGACGCGGGCCATGCAGTAAGAACGCGCCTTCCCGGATATCGCATCGAGAGAAAGCGGCTGGCCTCGGCATGCATCACAATGTAATCGCGGCACGCAAGATTATCTTCAAGTGAAAAACCATACGGCGGATTGCTGAACAGTCCGGCAACAAATGCCAATCCGATTGCCGCAACAATTAATTTCCAATAGCGCACGCGACGCCAAAGAGTCGAAACCAACCCGAGCATCACTAGCGGAACGACTGGCAACATGTATCGCGCCAGCACGGCGCCTCCGACTACTGACATGAAAGCCAGGTAAGCGAGCAGGACGGCCAGAAATGCCGACTGTGTCCAAAACGAAATCCGGTGACGGGCCGTCCCGGCCACTCTTCCTTCGTTCTGCGGCCGTCGGAACATGGCCAGCAATCCTGCCAGCGTGAGTAGATAAAGCCCGAAATACCCAAACAACTGCCAGAGCCTCATCAGCAGCGCTAGCGGAATCCGCAAAGGACTTATGGTGGTACCTACGTTGTAACGAAAAAATTCAGGATTGCCGAGCCAAAAGCCTGTCTTTAAAAAGTGGTAGGCATACCAACATCCCAGAGGAACGACGGGAAGGAGCAAATAAAATGCGCTCTTATATTTTACCGTCGGGGGCAGAACGTCCTTCCATTTGTCTTTTTCCAAATGGGGCCGAATTAGATTCGCGACCATCTCCCAACCAAAGAGCGCAAGGGGAGCCAATATTGCAGTTTCTTTCGTCAATGCCGCTAGCGAAAACCAAATCGCGGGCTTCCACGGAGGCTCTTCTTTTTTAAACGAATCAATGTACGCGGCCAATGCCCAGAAAGTAAATCCGGCAGCCGGCAAATCTACTTGGGCCATTGAACTCTGTGTGAAGTACACGGGATACAGCGCAACCAAAATAACCGTCGCCCATGCGACATGTCGATTTGCGGCGGATCGCGAAAGCCGGAACAGACCCACGAGCGAGAAGGCAGACACGGCGAGCATCGCGGTGCGTGTGACCAGCGTGGAGTATCCGAAGATGCGCCACACTAACGCCAACCATGCCATCACTAGTGGAGGATGGGCATTGGATGGTGTCGATTGCGGAATCAGGGTGCCGGTCAGAAATAGATCGCGCGCGGCGGGAACGTAATAGCCTGCCTCATCCCAAAAATAAGGAAGGCGCAGGAGCGGCGCATGCAAAAGCATCAATCCAGCAAAGAATAGAGCGAACAGAAGAAAGTGTTGTGACCACTCCTGCTTGCGTTCCAAAGATTGTGGTTGCGATTTTATTTTCATTCGGACTGCGCCGCCGGACGCGCAATCATCAGTGAACGGGACCGCCCGGGGCGCGCGGATCAAGCTTGATCTCGCCGAACGCGGCTTCGTAGTTCGTCACATTCTGCTGCAGCAGCGCCATTAGAGCCTTGGCTTGCTGCGGGCTAAGATAAATTCCCTGAAAGTTTCGCAGTTCCACCTGTGTCTCAGAGCTTTGTTGCATGGTCCCGAAGACGAGAAAGAAATCCCAGACATTCACGCGGATTTGGACGCTGTTGGAGTAGGCCTCGCGATAGTCGGGAGTTTGCACGAATTTTACATTCGGTTGGTTGGTCGTATTCATACTTCGCAGTGTAACGCTTGCGGCGATGCGAGCAAAGTGCGCGCAGTCTAAACTGTAAACTGGTTCGTGTGAAGGATGCCGACAAAACTATTTCTTCCGGGGTAGCGGATGTCTGACTTCGCGGCTCGACTAATTTTTGCTAACGGTAAGCGAATCGAATTCGACGGGCCAGCCGATATCACTAAAGAGGTGACCGAGGCCATTGTCAACGCGGCCAATTCGACTTTGCTTGGCGGAGGCGGCGTCGATGGTGCGATCCACCACGCTGGCGGACCGTCGATCCTGCAGGAATGCAAGCGGATCGTGGCTAAAATCGGCACGCTTCCGGCGGGGAAGGCGGTCATCACTACCGGCGGTCGTTTGGCGGCCAAGTATGTAGTTCATACGGTTGGGCCAGTGTATCGAGGAGGACACAATCGCGAGTCCGAAACGCTCGCCAGTTGTTATCGTGCATCCATCGAGGTCGCGGACGATCACGGAATCAAGTCGCTCGCATTCCCTTCCATCTCCACTGGAGCCTATGGCTACCCGGTCGAGAAGGCGGCCGCGATGGCGGTTCGCGCGGTCGCGGAATATTTGCCGACATGCGCGCACTTGGAGCATGTCCGTTTTGTGCTCTTCGATATCGCCACTTGCAAAGCCTATGTCAACGCGGCTGAAAAATTATCGCAGCCGCCACCGTCATTTTCCGTTATCTTCGAGAAAGGTCGTTCATGAGAAACAAACTTATTGCCGCCAACTGGAAAATGTACAAAACTCCCGATGAAGCTCGCGATTTCTTCCGCGACTTTCTGCCGTTAGTCAAAGATCACGATCGCGATGAAATTGTGGTTTGCCCGAATTATCTCGCGATTGATGTCGCCGTCCACGCTGCCAAGGGATCAAACGTCGCCATCGGCGCGCAAAATCTTTTCTGGGAGAAGGAAGGCGCTTACACGGGTGAAATCTGCACCAGCATGTTGGTTGCGGTCGGCGTTACACACGTCATCATCGGACACTCGGAACGCCGCCAGTATTTCGGCGAAACCGATGACACGGTGAACCTAAAGCTGAAGTCCGCACTCGCAGCCGGATTGATCCCCATCGTCTGCGTCGGAGAAGTTCTCGAGGAACGTGAGGCTGGCCTTACCGATGATGTATTGCGCAGGCAATGCCTGCGCGCGTTTAACAAAGTCTCCGCGAAAAAGGCGGCAAGCCTGGTGGTGGCGTACGAGCCGGTCTGGGCCATTGGCACGGGAAAAACCGCGACTCCGCAAATGGCCGCCGACGCCCATGCCATCATCCGAGCCGAAGCCGCCGAATCGTTCGGCCAGGAATTTGCCGATAAGTTGCGCATTCTTTATGGTGGTTCGGTCAAACCGGAAAATGCCAAGTCTCTTATGTCTGAAGCGGAAATCGACGGCGCTCTGGTGGGCGGAGCATCACTCGATCCCAAGTCATTTGCCGCCATCGTAAAGTATTAGAAGGCTGCAGCCAATAAATGCCTTGGCGGTATGGATTGTGCGTCTATGGCCGCGAGCGCCTTCGCACAACCCGGCGCAAAGGACTCGAATCTTGTTAGGTAGAGCTTAAATGTCTGGTCTTAGAAGCGCTCCCACTGTACGGGGAGGACAGATTTTATGAGTCGATTCGGCTGCCATACTTCACTCATTGTGTTCGTCGCGTTCATTGCTTTCACTCTCACCCCAGTTTCAGTATTCGCACAGCATGGTGGCGGAGGCGGTCACGCCGGTGGAGGTGGTGGCTTCCACGGAGGCGGTGGCGGCTTCCACGGAGGCGGTGGAGGCTATCATGGCGGCGGGGTGGGCGGTGGATCGGTGCGCGGCGGCTCCGAAGGAGTTCGCGGTGGTTTTAGTGGCGGCGGGCGATCTTTTGGTGGAGGCAGCGGAGGGAGTTCCCGCCAGGGTGGCGTGGGAGCCGGACGGAATGGCGCATCGTCGGGAAGTCATTCATCGAATCTTCCTTCGGCGATCAATGACGGGCAGTGGCATTCGTTTGCCAACTCTGGAGCCTCGTCACGGTTGAGCCAAGGCCGCGGTCCGGGAAGCGCGGCAAACTCAAACTTAGTAGCCCGTAACAATGGCAGCACTGAAAGCGGCTGGCATTCTTTCGGCTCGCCGAGCTCGCAAAGAGGAACAGCTGGAGCCGGAGTTTCTCGCGGTGGCCCCAATTTAAACTGGCGCGGCGGCTGGGGCGGCTATGGTTGGCGCGGTTATGGCTGGCACGGCGGTTGGGGTGGATACGGCTGGGGCTGGGGACCTGGATGGGGCTTCGGATGGAACTNNGGTACGGCCCGTACGGCAACAACCCTTACTGGTACGCTCCGCTGAACTACGATTACGATTCCAGCATTAATTGGGATGATAATCCGCCACCGTACCGCCTGGGCATGCCGAGTAATCAAGAGGCGGCGACAAATGATTCTCCCGCGGTAAGCTTGAACGTCTCATCGCCGAGTAGTGATACACCTTAGTTGGGTTTTACATGCTTTGAATGAATT
>PLBX01000040.1:0-6626 GCA_003135495.1 Acidobacteriaceae bacterium
TTGGCAAGGAAGACATCGTGGGGGGACCCGAGCATCTTCTCAACGTGACTGGCCACCGCCTCTGCTGGCAGAAGGGACGGCCAACTGCGACAGCAGGTCTTTCACGTCGATCAGGTGGTTGTTAAAGATCTTCTTGGCGACATCCAACAGCTTGAAGATTTCGGGGTCGGGAACCGAATACAAGACACTCTGTCCGTCTTTCCTGCCCACAACAATGCTGCGGGTCCTCAGGACGGCTAATTGTTGCGACAGCGTGCTCTGTTCCACGTCCAGGCGCAAGCAAAGTTCATTCACGCCGACTTCGCCGCGGCGCAACTCGTCCAAGATCCTAATTCGTAAGGGGTGAGAGAGTGCTTTGAAGAACTCTGCCTTGAATTGACTCAGCTCGGGCATTACATTGATACATTTGCATATTACAANNTCCCCTGCCGCATGCTTTCGACTGCGACCTCAAGCCCTGGGCAAGACGTGCGGCAGTTGCCGGACGGATACACTCCGCCAATCTTGTATCTCCTCAAGCTTAAATGTGGAGCACTGTAGCAACCGGACGCGCGGATTTTCCGCGAGGGCTCGCGCGATTCCATTCCAGTTGAGAAGTGTATGTTTCAGAGACAAATGGGGCTCAATGGCGTGCTGGACTTGATGGAGGGCGAAACTGAATTCACGCCACCGGCTCAGGGGTTGTCGAGCCCGAAAAAATGCATCCTCAGGGGGAAATATCGCGACCAATGCGGATCAGCTTTTGCGTGAGCAGGGCGACCAGTAGTTTTCCGTGCAGCCAGGCCCGAGAGCTGCGGTCGTCATGTTTGGGCAAGTGACCCAGCTGGACCAAGCTCTTCAACCGCTTAAATACCAACTCAATTTGCCAGCGCGACCGGTACCAATCCAAGATCTCCGCCGCCGATACATTGTTGCGAGTCGTGAACACAACCACGCACTTGGCGACTTCCAACGTCTCCGGCCTGGTGCTCATTTGCTTCTTACTGGCCTTGCGGCGCAAGCGCCGATGAGCCTGCTCAATTGCGTGTTTACTTTTTCGTACAGCACACACTCGGCCTCTAAACGAGGAAGTCGGACCGTGCAGAGTGACCGGCCACTCTCCGACCTGCCCTGTTTGGGATAGCCGCCGCAGTTGCGTTGCGAGATTGAAGCGTCTTCCTTGCTGCGAATATGCTACGAAGGCTTGAGGATTCACGCGGACCAGTACGTCAGCTCCCCTTTGCTGGACATACTCAATCCCAGCAACGGAACAGTAGCCGGCGTCCGCAAGGATCAGTTCGTGTCGAGCTACAGACAGGCGGTTCAGCGATTCTCCGTTGCCTTCGCCACCCGATGCCGTTACTTCCAAGAAGTCACACAGTAAACTGGGTAATTGCAGGCTATAGAGAATTCGCCACTGGCTCCCGGTTCTACCGGGCTCCTTGACACTTCTCTTTCGTATTAGCCTCTGCGATGCAAAGAGAGACGACGCAGCAACCAAACTGTGCTCAGATTGAGTGACTAACCCCAAGCCAACCTCCAGTAGGGAATTTCAGTTTTGGCGAAATAACGGAACGCATCAGGACCGTGATCGCGGATTTTTAAAGGTTTTTCTTCGCCGCGTTGCGCTGCTTTAGAATCCCAAGCATACGTTTGCATTTCTTGGATCGTCTTTGGAACGGTCTGCCGGCAAAATCGCACCAAGCGCTGATTGAGTACCATCGAGGCGACTCGAATGCCTTCGTTAACGTCGTTGTCTGCATCGACGTGCCAAATGCCGCGCTTCATCATTTCGGCTTTGAACGATGAGGCGGATGGATCGATAATCACTTTGGCATCGTTTCGCGGCCCGATAAATTCAACGAGATCGTCTGCGTACTCGGCATCGGTTTTTTGTCGCATCTCCACCAGAGAATCCCAGTAGTACTCGCGCGCCACCCAAAATTGTTGACCATCGTCATAAATGTCCAGGAATACCATCGGATTCGTCGTACCGTAATCAACGGCAACGAACCGCTGTTGATAGCCGAAAGGAGATCGGAGTGATTTTGGCTCGTCTTTCAGGTCGTAGAGCAAGGCTTCGGACCAGGAGTCCTTGTAGATTGCACCTTCAGCGATGACCCATAGTCCCTGAATAAACCTTTGGTAAAAGAATCCCGAGTACAATCGCCTTTGCGTTTCGACAAATTCTGTCGTTAAATTCGGGTTGTCGGCCATTGTGAAATGATCCGACCATAAGATCTTCTTAGCTCTGAGCTCTGGGTTATCGAGGTATTCGGCCTTAAGCCAGTGATACGGGCTATCCGGGTTTGTCGTGGCATAGAGCCGGGCCCCTGCCGGCGACATTCGACTGAGCAGCATTTGAAAGAAACTCCGCGGCATGAGACTAATTTCATCGCAGATCGCGACGCCAACGGTTAGACCGCGAATATATCGCTCCGAACCCTCATCCTTCGCGCCGATGACAAGCCATTTGCTATTACATAGTGTGAGTTCGCCAGTGTTTCGGTTGTAACTATAGTTGCGCGTACCGACAATGTTGAAGAGGTCGGTTAAGACATTGTTGTAAATGCTCTGCTTTGAAACTCCGGTGATCACTCTGCGGCCCGCGACGTTGTAATGACAACAATAGAGCGCCTTCGGATGAAGGCACCAGGTTTTGCCACTACGGACCGCCCCTTCCAGGATGTTGATCGGCCAATCTTTCTCGGGCGGCCGCATAGCGAAGAATTCAGCTCGAGGTCCAAAATTAAATCTCAAGTTCGTTCACCTTTATATGACCCTGCATAGGGCATCGTGAAATTGAGCATGGGCTTGGTGCGCGTCGCATGCTGGTTAGTCTTCTTCAATGGGATTGATATCATCCGACTGAGTGGCGGGAATCTCCTCGGATCGACGCACGGCACTTTCATCTGCCGCGTGGGAGGCATGGATCTCGCGAAACTGCTGGAGCAGTTCGGGAAGATTATTATCATGATCGTTTTCAAATGGCTTTAGAGAACTCAATACAATCGCTGTTGATTTAGGATCGCCGTTGATTGCCCGGCTGACGTGCTTTATTGCAATCGCTTCGAACATGGAAATGTTCAGAACCTTGTCTCCCATAGTGACCTTGACCTTTTTGCGGAGCTGCTTCGAAACAACGTCAGCGAATTTCGGAGATTGTTTGGGACGGCCCTTCGCATTCCCGGATTGGCCCGGTTTGAACTGCGAGTGGCGTGGCGGTTTCTTGTAACCGACAGGAGAATCCGGCCTGTTATTTTTATCCATGGTGGGCTTCCAAATTCTCGTTAGAAAGATCGTTAAAGCGTTTTCCGCTGACCGTATCGACGGCATGGTCGCCTGTGTAGCGCTGCCAACGCTTGATCGCCGTGTCAACATAGATTGGATCGAGTTCGATACCGAAGCAGGAGCGCCCTGTGCGCTCGGCCGCCATCAAACTGGATCCCGAGCCTAAAAATGCGTCGAGCACTAAGTCCCCGCGGGATGAGCAATCGAGCAATGCGTCTGCGATCAATGTGATCGGCTTCACGGTTGGGTGCAGAGCCAGAAGATTGCCTTCATTGCCGGTCTTAGAGAGCGTATTGATGCTGGGATATGTCCAAACGTTAGTGCGGTTGCGGCCGTAACGGCCAAGTTGGATGTTGTTCCGGTGCTTTTCTTTGCCGTTTCTGAAAACAAAAATCAGTTCGTGGCGCGAGCGATATAGAGAACCCATACCGCCATTGTTTTTTACCCAGACACATAAATTGAGAAAAGTTTCATAGACCTGTTTGCCGGCGGCGATTAACTGGTCCGCGTGTCGCCAATCCATGCAGATAAAATGGACCGAGCCACTCGTGCTGTACCGTGCCAAGAGCTTAAGACTTGAGGTAAGGAAGGAGACGAACTCGAATTCGGACATCTCGCCCGATGCCATCTGAAATTCTCGATGCCGGATGGAACCGTTGCCGCTGACATGACCGTCGATAGGCACGTTGTACGGCGGATCAATAAACACGACGCCTGCGCGCTTCGTGCCCAGTAGTCTTGAATAAGAACTTTGTTCGAGTGAGCTTGCGCAGAGGATGCGATGTCGACCTAATTGCCAGAGGCTTCCCGGCTGGGCGGTAGCTTCGGGGGTGTCGGACACCTCAAAGGAATCATGCGGATCTGACTTATCGCTCGGCGCGGAAAGAATCAGATCGATTTCAGGAATCTCGAAGCCGGTGATTGTCGCATCGAAGTCAGCGTCAATCGTTAGATGTTGCAGTTCAATGGCGAGGATCGATGGATCCCAACCAGCCTTTTCTGCCAATCGATTATCGGCAAGCGCATAAGCACGAAGCTGATCAGGAGATAGATTCTCCAATAGGACTGTTGGCACCTGAGCTATGCGGAGCACCTTCGCCGCTTCCAGTCGGCCGTGACCGGCGATAACCATGTTGTCTTTGTCGACCAAGATAGCGTTGGTAAAACCGAACTGCTTTATGCTGTTTGTGATCTGGCGAACTTGGTGCTTGGAGTGAGTGCGGGCATTGGCGGGATTGCTCTTGAGGTTGCTAACTGGTTGATAAGATATCGATAACTCCGAGGTACAGGGTTTCACAAAGCTCCTTTAAAAAATCGTGTCGGCTGCAGCGCTGCTAGCGCTGCGGCGTACAACAATTCGGGTTCCGGTGGTTCACATGTTGCCAACGTCTGCAAAAAATATCGGTACCCTTTGCTTGCTCAACATCAAGATGCCGCAGTTGATCGGCGCCGCGCAATCCTTCGCCCGTGTTTTGCGGCGAGCTGGACAAAAAAACGCCGCTGGCATCCGCGACTCAAAGCGGGTTTGAGAGGAGCGCAGAAAGTTGTCCGCATTCAGCCGAGGACGAGGGGGGCGGCTTTATAAGTTAGAAATTCTTTTCGTCGGTGATGTCGTCGTCGGGAACGAAGGAGCGCAGGGAACTAGCGGCGGGTCACCGGATCCGGGGGGAGCCGATTTCGCGTTTAGGCGAAAACGCCGAAGCTGAACTCTGATGACTGAATAGATTGGGCTCTGGCCTTCTTGTGGCGTGCTCGATAGAGACTTCTACGGACAAGATGGCTAAAACGCTTGTCTTTGGCTGCTTGGAAGAAGGTCGTGATCGGTGCCCGAGAAAATTTCTGATTGTGCTCGGCAATGACAGCCCACTCTTTCGGTTGAAGGTTTGTCTTTAGCAGGAAATGATTCTTATCTAATTCCGTTGCAATTTCTAAAAGGCTCTCCTTCGAAACTTTTCCATCTTTCCAGTGTTGAACCATCAACGTTCCGGCCAATTCGTCAAAAGGGTCAGGTAGAACGTGATTGAAATTGACGATAGCCATGTTCAGACCGTTGTCCGACATCCACCAAAACATATCAGGATAATTCCTCGCAATTTGGTCCAGTACCCGGCCGAGACTGGCAAAGTAAGTTGCACCGCGGGGAGTAATGGGAGCCGCTAGTGCCTCGGATAACGATTCAATACTGAAGGGTATGCTGGCAGTTCGCGCGATGATTTCAATAGAATCCCGATGGGAGTGAGCTCCCGGAATTGAACAGGACACGAGGCTGCTAGCTAGATGTAGTGTTTTCTGAAGATCTGAGCATTTTTCTGGGTAAATTCGAGACCACATCTGCAAAGCGTGACGCCAAGCGGCGGGAATTCTTTTCTTCTTGGACTTCATGAACAACTCCTAAAAAGGCTCGCTAATTTGTTGTTTACGGAGATTTATCGGCTTATTTCCGGCCCACAAGACGACTGGGGGAGAAAATGCTGAATGCTTATAACACGAGCGTATTGCGTTCGACAATGTTTTGGTAAGCCCGAGTTATGCGCTAGGCCGAAATGGTTACAGAAGAACCCACCGCACTGAACACCTGAGGTTTTTAGGTTCCCTTTCGAGATTGTTTTGGCGGCCGGTGTTTCGAGCGATGTGGGGTCCAACCGCTGTCGGCGAAGCACAAGCGCTGCAAATGGGAAAAGGGGCGAGCATACTGGAGTGCGCCTCGTCCATTACACTCATCAGAGGCGGCGGCAACGCTTCCCCGAATTGTCAGACCAGCCGAAACACTGAGTGCTGTGGACGTCATTGTGACGCGCAAGTCAACTGAATAATTCCTCTTTTCGCTCCTATTCGACTTGATCTTCCTCCCGAACCGAGCGGGAATGGTGTTGACCCCATGGGAGGGGTGGCAATGCCGCTGTCTCAAAGCACAAATCGTTTGGAAGTTTTGGCTCATTTTTCTAAGTCCGAGATATTAGGTCTTTGGCGGGAGCTCTTCAAGAGCGAGCCGACGGTCGAAATGCGTAAGGACCTGATGTTGCGGGTGGTTGCTCAGCGAATGCAGGAACAGCAATTTGGCGAGCTCAGTACCGTCTGCTGTCGCCGTCTGCGGCAGCTCGCGGCCACGGTTGAAGCAGATCCCACGGCTGTAATTTCAGCTAGAGTGCCAATCAAGTCGGGCACTCGCATGGTTCGCCAGTGGAAAGACCAGGTGCACGTCGTGAACGTGACAGGGAAGGAGTTCGAATATCGAGGGGATCGGTACGAGAACCTTTCTGTGATTGCCCGGCTAATCACGGGAACTCGTTGGTCCGGTCCACTCTTCTTCGGTTTGAAAACAAAACAACCCACTTCCACGGAGGCCCAATGAGCGC
>PLBX01000040.1:6657-6795 GCA_003135495.1 Acidobacteriaceae bacterium
GATGGCGGGTTTTCAGGAGGGAACCTAACACGCCCGGCATTGAGGCGTCTGCTGGCGGACGTGGAGGCCAAGAAGGTCGACACTATCGTTGTCTATAAAGTTGACCGCTTAACGAGGAGCCTGGCCGATTTTGCCAAG
>PLBX01000040.1:6841-7737 GCA_003135495.1 Acidobacteriaceae bacterium
GACAAAATCGCGGCGTCGAAGCGGAAAGGTATGTGGATGGGAGGCACGGTTTCTTTGGGATATGAAGTGAAGGAACGAAAACTGATCGTCAACGGAGAGGAAGCGACGCTCGTTAATCGCCTCTTCCGTCTTTACTTGGAATTGGGATGCGTCCGAAAGTTGAAGGCGCGTCTCGATGCGGAAGGAATCACGACCANNGCTGAGAACGAGTGGAGTAGGCAATCAATCGGGAGGCACTCCCTATGCGCGAGGTGCGCTGTACAAGATCCTACAAAACAGGATTTACCTAGGGGAAATTCACCACCGAAAAGAGTATTACATCGGCGAGCACGAGGCCATCGTACCGCGCGAGCTGTGGGATCAAGTCCAGGAGAAGCTCAGAACGAACAGGCAAGGACAGAGGGATGGCCTCCGGACGGAATCCCCCAGCCTGCTCGGTGAGCTCTTACAGGATGCCGATGGCAAACGATTCACTCCCTCCCACACACTCAAGAATGGCAGGCGGTATCGATACTACGTTTGCGACTCAAAGATTGGAGACCAGGGAGGGAAGCACAAAGCGGTTCGATTGCCAGCCCACGACGTTGAAAGACAGGTCATCCTCAGATTGCAGTCGTTCTTGCGATCGAATCAGGCGGTTATGGACGATTGCAGCTTGCCCGGTGAATCGCCGGCACTGACCCAACGGCTGATCGCAGCCGCCGTGAAGAATTCGAAGGAAATTGACAAAGATTTTCTGACAAGAGTTGTGGGGCGGGTAGTTGTTCATGACGATCGGCTGGACATAGACGTGAGCAAGAAAAAACTTCGCGCCGTACTGGTAGGCGATCGACCCGAATCCATAAACGTCGCCGACGAAACGCACCACTCTCTTGGCGATCCGATCCGTCTTGAGG
>PLBX01000052.1 GCA_003135495.1 Acidobacteriaceae bacterium
CGCAACAAGAGAGCGATCAACGCAACCAGCACCGCCAAAGCGTACCGTTGCACGATTGGTTTGTTTCTGACCTGAAAAGCGAGAGGAATCGCCATTTTTTACCCCCACTGGCGCGCCTCAAAATAAAAGAGGACTCTTAAGAAGTTGTCCAGTGTGGCTCAATTCAAGACCAGAAGATACCCTCAATCGATGACCCGCGACACATCTAATTGTGACCGAAATCACAGCCAATAGAGGTCACGTTAACAGGCCGATTCCGATAGCGCGCGATCCGATGCGGCGGCGGCTGGCAAACTTCACCGGCGAAGTATAACCCAATTGTTTTTGAACGTTGAACTAAGAAACTGATACGTTACGCCTTGTTTTGAGAAGTGGACTATCAATTCAGTCGCGACCTAGCGAGCGCTGTCGTACCAACTTCGCCATGCTTCGGAATCTGTGCCAAAATTTTCCCCTGCAATGTCACTCAGCGCCTGTACCGTCCACCGGCGCTGCTGCGCCGTAAGCAGAGAATCATCCACCCATCCCACCAGGCTGGCAGCGGCAGTCATGCGTTGCTCGTGGGTGTACATACCGGATTGCGCGAGGTCGCACGCCGCTCGCTCCTGCACCACTGGAGAAGGATCGTTGCGAAGGCGATCAAGAAGCATGGGAAGCGTTTCGTCCGTGCCCACCAGCGAAAGCGCATCCACGGACGCCGCGCGCACGTTCACGTCAGGATCGGTCAGATACGATCCAATAATCTTCGCTGTGTGCGCCGGATCTACGCCACGGTTGCCTAGTGCGCCGAGCGTCCATAGCGCCCAAGGGCGTTGCGCAGGATTTCCTACTTGCTGTTCCAGCATTGCCAAGCCGTTTTCGTTGCGAGGAACGCCGTCCAGCGCAAGCTGAGCCTGCAATGAAGCTTCTCGAACAGGCGTGTTGCTGGAGTTTAAACCAGAAGTGATGAGCTGATTCGTGCGCGGCGTGCGCTGTGTCTTGCCGGTCCAGTCGCTTGATTCCGATAGCACGCGATCCACTGCAGCGCCGTCTCCCATGGCAACACGAGCCAGAAGTTCTTCAGCTCGCTTCTGCAATGCCGCATCGATTGCGTGGCCAGTTCGCTGGCGGGCATTGCCGNNGGCCGTGGCTTCGGCCGTCGATAACGCGCGTGGAAGCTATGTTCGAAAGCGCCTTCGATCCGCGCTGAACGCCGCGCACCAACAGCAAACTGAATCCCAACAAGACGGCAAACCCAATCACGATGAAGATGAAAACGGGCCCCTTGCCAACGGCCCAGGATTCTCGCTGGGCAACATCGCGGGCGACTGGGGGGATCTGCGATGTTTCATCTTTCGTCGCTTTTTCAACTGCGACGAGGGCATTAACCACATCCGCTTCGGAGGGCCGAGGCTCTGCCGTACTCGCGGAATCAAGGCTCGCTTTGTTTGAATCGCCTGAATTGATCAAGCCGCCTGAATCGTTTGGTGGGAATGGATCGGGCATAGTCGGTTGCAGCTCCTGCCCTGCCACAATGCTTTCCTCCCCTGGGAGGGAGGCAAAACTTCGCTTACTTTCCTGCGAGTTTTCTTGCGATCTCTTCTACGATCCGCGGGCGCAGATCGGCCATCACGCTGTCCACAATATTCGCAATCGTCCTGGCGTCGTTCGCGGATTTATCATTTGCGGAGATTGAACCGTCCGCCGCCGCCGCTGCCATCGCCTTCGGAGCTTCTTCCGCCGCAACTGAAATTTGCTTCGCAGCGCCGTCATTAGTTGTTGGGTTGTTTGTTGCAGTGTTAGTTGGAAGTTCGGCTGTACTGGCCGACGCCATATTCGCCGACGTTTGATAAGTCTCCTGCAGATTCGACTTTTCTGACTCTGACTTTCTGTCTTTCCCCATGGAATCCTGGCCCCCAACTTCCGTACTTGAATCGTAATTCTGCTGCGTGCTCTCGCCGGTCGCGCTGGTCACCGCTGTGTCAGACACGGCCTCCGGCTTCGCATCTGTAGCAGCCTCAACTTTGTCTTTGTCTTTATCTTTATCACTGCTTACATCGCTGTCTGTATTTCTGCCCATGGCGTCGGCAAAGGTCGCAGATGCGTACTCTTCGGGAGATTCTTCTGCAGCCTTGGCCTGAGCGTGTTTATTCTCCGCCTCGGCCAGCTCTGCGCCGATTTTCCGCTCAACCTCGGCCCTGATCATGTCCACGACCGGAGCCGCCGCGGAGGCCGCTGCTAACAATTCTGCCGACGCCTCCAACGCGGCCGCCGCTCCAGCCGCCGCATTCTCCATGGAATGTGAATATTCGCTCGCCGGACTTTTTGCCACGGCCGCGATGCCTGCTTCCGCCAATCTGTTCTCGATCGCCGCCTCGATCGCTGAAACTCCTACCACGCGCTCGGCTTCCAACTCCCCGCCCGATAGCGTGCCAGATGCGCTTCCATTCGCCGGCGCAGGCGCCGTGGCAAATGTGCGGAACATTTCTGCCTCAAGGGAAACCGCCGCTTCCTCCGCGTTCAACGCCACCGCGTCGGCTACCCAGCGCGGGCCGCCACCATTGTTGCCAATAACCTCGTCTGACAGCAACTGGCTGTGCGCCGCCGCGGTTCCGTGGGAGGGAAGATTCGACTGCGTGCCCGACCCGCTCCCGCTCTGCGACGGCGTCAACAAGCGCAACGCTTCCGTCAATTCCGCATCGCTCGGCGCTGGTTGGTCGGAACCT
>PLBX01000354.1 GCA_003135495.1 Acidobacteriaceae bacterium
TTTCGACAGGAATCAGCCACGGAGTGTGGCAATTCTGCCACATGCACAAACTCTCCCGTCGCGGTAATCTAATAACAGCAAACGACTTACAATTCCCCCTTGACTCAGGAGCAAACAATTCGTGCCGCTGTGACCTGCTCAGGTGTGGGTCTCCACAGCGGCGCTCCGGTTAGCCTGCGAATTCTGCCTGCGCCCGCCGGCACCGGTNNGTCAGCTACGCCACCAGCCTGATGAAAAAAGGCGTGCTCATCTCCACCACCGAGCACCTACTCTCGGCGTTCACCGGCATGGGGATCGATAACGCCATCGTTGAACTCGACAATCTCGAATTGCCCATTCTCGACGGCAGCGCTAAACCCTTCGTCGAAATGATTCAGAAGGCCGGCATTCGCAAGCAGCGCACGGCTCGCACCTATCTTCGTATCGTCCGCGAGATCGAATTGCGTGAGGGCGATAAATCTATCGCTGTCTATCCCGCAAATACCTACTCCGTAGAGTATTCAATCAACTTTCCCCATCCCCTCATCGGCAAGCAAAGCTTCTGCGTCCAGCTCACCAATGGCAATTACCTGAAAGAAATCGCTGCCGCCCGCACCTTCGGATTTCTCCACGAAGCCGACGCCATGCGCCAGCAGGGTTTGATCCGCGGCGCTTCCACCCAGAACGCGATCGTCCTCAACCGCGACCAGGTGCTCAACCCGCCGTTACGCTTTCCCGACGAGTTCGTGCGCCACAAAGTTCTCGATTTGATTGGAGATTTAGCGCTGATCGGCAAGCAAATTTTGGGTTCAGTAGTCGCCGATCGCGCCGGACACGCTATGCACACAGCCCTCGTGTCCCGTATTCTTCGCGACCGTTCCTACTGGGAAGAAACCGCGCTGGAAGTCGAATCTGAAATGCCTGCCATGGCATCCGCAGCCGCTCTAAGCCTCTAGCGGCAAGCTCGACGCTAGCCAGCTCGAAAGACTTCCCAACCCAAGTTGTCATCCTGAGCGCAGCCAGGCCAAGAGCGAAGCGACTGGCCTGGCGAAGTCGAAGGACCCCTACCCCAAAACCCCAATTCTTTGCCCCACGATCGCAGCCCCACGTCCCGCAACGTTCAATCGGCCAATTGTGACCCGCCCTCCGCCATCAATCGCCGCAACTCCGCTTCAGCCTCAGCTCGGATCCGGTCCGCAAATGCCGTAGCATTCTGCCGGTGCTCCGCGCCCAGTGGAGACAGCCGCAGATGAAAGTGCGGCTCGTCTTCTTCCAGACGGCGCAGCAACCGCCTGGTTCTAGATATCTTCTCTTCCAATGTAATCATGCTCGTGTAGCCCTCGGCGGGAAACCCCTAGACTTAACGATCAATGTCCAGTGGCTCCAGAGTGCCACACCACCGGCCAGACACAAGTCACCAGCTGGATTCCATACGATGTGAGTCAAGGTTTGATTCAGCTAAGGCTGGAAGGTAACGCGGAACCCGCTATGGGAGCGCGGCATAGCCCTGCAGCCGGGCGGGTACCTCATTTTGCAGGCGGTCAGTAAGCCACTTTTCCAGCTGATATTGCGCACTCTGTGGAACCTCAATGAAACGGATACCAGCCTGCCCAGTTCCATCCGCCCAAGCAACTTCAGCTTTTAAATCGAGCGATATATTAGCCGCCGGAAGCGTGAAGCGCACCTGCGTTCGCGCATCCTTCGCAATTTTTCCCAGAAGCCGAATCGCCATGCCACCCTCGCTCAGGTTCGTCGCCGTGGCTGCCAGTTCCTGATCGGGCGCAACCATGAGCCGTAGCGGCATGTCCACCGGATGCCGGAAATACCGCCGCCTCTCCCGCACCATAAAATTCAGGGCAGCATTAAAACAGCGCGATGCGTGCAGCGGGGTGAGCGGCTTCTGCAGAACGAAATTTGCTCCCGACTTGAAAGCATCTTGAGTCGTCGTCTTCCCATTCACCACCGCGAAAGCGACAGATTTGGAATTACTTTGCGTGTTTCGCAGCGTCTTCAGCAGTTGGAAACCGTAGAGCAGGTCATCGCAGTCCACGATGACGGCATCAAATTTGCGCTGCGCCAGCAGATCATTGCCGCGCTGCAATTCCGAACAAGTCTCCAAATTGACCGAAATCTTCTCCAGCGCCGGCCGCAGCACACCAAGCAAGTCTGTATCGCGGCTGATCAGGAGAGATTCCAGGTTCATGGCTTGCCCAATATTATCGGCTCCGCCACGCTAATGAAAGTGACCTAGGTACCGCTCGAACAGGTCTCTACGGTTACTTAGCTATGATTTCCGTCCAAGTCCCTATCATCCGGCTGTCAGTTGTCGAAGCAAAGGTTCTTGCAGTTTTTCACCACGATCAGCACACCTCAAAATCAAAAATTTCTCTGGATTTCAAAGCCCACCACCGCGACACTAGCTCCGTGCCTGAAATCGCCTATTTGTCGCTAGGATCAAACTTGGGAGACCGCGCCGCCAACCTACGCACCGCCATCTCCCAATTGGAGCCCGCTGGCAGAGTGCTGGCCGTCTCAGGATTTTACGAGACCCAGCCCATCGACGTTATCGACCAGCCATGGTTTTTAAATTGTGTGATCGCCGTACAAACAGAAAAAACCGCGCGCGACCTGCTTCGCTTGGCATTAACCATCGAAGCCGCAATGGGACGAGTGCGTCTGCACAAAAAAGGCGCTCGCAACATCGATATCGACATCGTGCTCTTTGGCGACCAAGTCGTGAACGAGCCAGGGCTTAAGATTCCCCACCCAGCCATGCATCAGCGCCGCTTCGTTCTTGAACCGTTAGTAGAGATCGCTCCCAACGCGCGCCATCCCGAAAAAGGCCAATCCGCCCAAGACCTCCTGGCATCACTCCCCTCACCCCAAACCGTCCGCCGCCTATAAACAAACAATGGAGCGACG
>PLBX01000257.1 GCA_003135495.1 Acidobacteriaceae bacterium
TGATTGTCTTCTTCCTGGCCCTGTTGTGCGGGGGATTGTCCGGCACTGCCTTCGCGGTGCATCACGCCGTCCGGGAGCATCCTCACCGCAGGCACTTTCGCTGGCTGCTTTGGAATCCGATGTTCCGGCCTTCCCACGATTCCATGCTTCGGCAAAACGAAGAAATCGACCGGCTTGAACTTCCCCGAATTGCCGACGACATCGAGCTTGAGCAATTGAAATTGTCGCACGATCTCGTCCCCATCGAAGAAAATCAGGGGCTGCATTTTGACAAGCGCCTTGATCCATCGCGGCGATATTGCCGCCAGTGGACTCGCGATTTCGTTGAAGATCTTTCGGAAGTTTATTTCCGCCAGTTTCACGACAAAATCCAGGTGAACTCTGCGGTACGCACCGTAATGGTGCAGAAAAAGTTACGCCGGCATAATCGCAATGCCGCGCCTATTAATGGCGATACTGCGTCATCGCATCTCGCCGGCATCACTGTCGACATCCAGCGCCGTGGCATGTCGAAGGGGCAGATTCACTTCGTCGAATACTACCTCTTTTATCTGAATGCTTTGGGACTCGTGGAACCTGAAGAAGAGCGCCATCAGTGGGTGTTTCACATCATGGTCTCCGATCACTACAGCGATTGGCGCCAGACCCAGACGATTTTTCCGCTGCTCCCGGGAGAACGGGAACCGGTTACTGAGCCGGCCACGCAGCCAGCTACTGTGGTCAGCGAGATCAACGCTCCGAACTGAGCTTCAACCCCACTGCAATGGTCGTAATCGACCGACCTCAGCGATAATCAGTTAATGATCGTCATCATGGCCGGTCTTCCCGGTGCCGGAAAAACCACGCTAGCGCGCGAGCTTGCCCGCCTTACGCAAGGTGCCGTCCTTAGCAAAGACGAAATTCGCGCCGCAATTTTTTCGCCCGAAGATATCGAATACTCAGCCAAGCAAGATGATTTCGTAATGGAGATCATGCTCACCGCAGCTCGATTCATCCTGCAGAAATCGCCGACCCGCAACATTTTGCTCGAGGGCCGAACTTTCTCTCGCCGCTACCAGATCGACCGCGTTCTCGCCTTTGCCAGTGAACTCAACCAGCCTTGGAAGATCATCGAGTGCACCTGTTCAGAAGAGTCCGCGCGGCGACGTCTCGATTCGCAAGACGCTTCACATCCCGCTCGCAATCGTAACTTCAGCCTCTACCTGGATGTCAAAGCCCACTTCGAGCCAATTACCTATCCAAAAACAACCATCAATACCGACCACTCCCTGGAGCAGTGCGTAAAGCAAGCCCAACAGGCCCTAGCCGAATAGCGAACAACATATACGATGGAGCGACGGGCGTCCCTTCGGCAGGCTCAGGGCAGGCTCCCGCCCGTCCATCCCAACGCAGAAACAGCCGCAGGATTTAGATTACCGATTCATTTTCCTTTGTTAGCAAACCACCCGGCATCGTATAGAATTCCGTTCGCCATGAAGAATCTCTTATTCGCTTCCGCAATTGCGCTCGGCTGCATCGTTTCTGCCTCCGCGCAAGACAACATCAGCAAGAAAGCGCTCGACATTCAACAATCCGCCATCGTTGTCGATACCCACGCCGACACGCCTCAGCGCTTTCTCGATGAGAACTATGACATTGGATCGACCGATCCCAAAGACCCCGGCCACATTAGTCTCGATAAAGCAAAGGCAGGAAATCTCGGCGCTGAGTTCTTCTCCATCTGGGTGGAGCCAGAAACGAATCAAGGCCACTTCGCCCGCCACACGCTCGATCTCATCGATTCAGTTTATGAGCAGGCGGCGCGTCATCCCGACCGCATGATGATGGCCTTCAGCGTCGCCGACATCGAGCGCGCTCACCGCGAGCACAAGCTTGCTGCTCTTCTTGGTATCGAAGGCGGACACTCGATTGAAAATGATATTCACTTGCTCCGCGATTTTTACCGTCTCGGCGTCCGCTACATGACGTTGAGTTGGTCAAACACCAACGAGTGGGCCGATTCGTCTGGCGACATCAATGATTCGAAAATCGAGCACCACAATGGCCTCACCGATAACGGCAAGCAGATTGTCACCGAGATGAATCGCCTTGGAATGCTGGTGGATATTTCGCACGTTGCCGACAAGACCTTCTACGATGTTATCGCCGTCAGCAAAGCTCCCGTGATCGCATCGCACTCTTCGGCGCGCGCCCTCACAAATCATCCGCGCAATATGACCGACGACATGCTTCGCGCCGTCGCCAAAAACGGTGGCGTCGTTCAAGTCAATTTCTACAATGCGTTCATCGACGAAAACTACCGCAAGGCCGCCGAAGCCCAATCCAAGGAGCGCGACGCGGCCGTAAAGTCTTACACCGAGCAACTTAAGGCCTCGGGAAAAACGGTCACTTATCTCGACGCGGACCGTATCGAGCGCGAGTGGGCCGCCAAAATTCCACGACCTCCGCTAAGTTCGCTGATCGACCATATCGACCACGTCGCCAAAGTTGCCGGCATTGATCACGTCGGGTTGGGCTCGGACTTTGATGGCGTCAGTGGAGCAACCCCGCAGGGCATAGATTCCGCTGCCGACCTGCCCAAAATCACGCAGGCCTTGCTGGACCGCGGTTACAGCGCCGATGATATTCGCAAAATTCTTGGTGGAAATTTGTTGCGGGTTTTTTCTGAGGCGGAGCGGGTGAGCCGGGGAATGCAAGCCAGCAAATGAAATGGAGCGACGGGCGTCTCGCCCGTCAGCCGGGCGGGGACGCCCGGCNNACGGGCGTCTCGCCCGTCCGGCAACCGGCTGTCGGGTGCACGGCCGGGCGGGGACGCCCGGCGCTCCATCAATCAAAGTGAATCAATTGTCGTACAATTAATTCTTGCCAAAATGCCTACAGGAGCCCTCATGCGCCTACTGTCTATGCTTGTCCTGATAACATCCACTTCCCTCTTCAGCGCTGCACAAGGCAATTCGACTGTACAACCAGCGACCAAGCCGCCCGTCCACAAGGCCGCTCCGGCCGCAGCCGCCAGCAGCGAGACCACGGCCATCATTCACACTACGGCTGGCGACATGCACTGCACATTGTTTCCTAAGGTCGCGCCGATTGGAGTTGAGAATTTTATTGCCTTGGCCAGCGGCACGAAAGACTGGACCAGCCCCGTTTCTCACGCCAAAAAACACGGCGTGCCGCTGTACGATGGCACCGTTTTTCACCGCGTCATCCCCAGTTTCATGATTCAGGGTGGAGACCCGGCCGGCAACGGCACTGGCGATCCCGGATACAAATTTAAGAATGAAACTTCGCCGAGAGCGACTTTCGATCGCCCCGGTCGCCTTGCCTATGCCAATGCCGGCCCTGATACGAATGGCTCGCAGTTCTTCATCACCGAAGTTCCCTACCCCAGCCTGAATGGCAACTACACCATTTTTGGTCAGTGCGATGACGCGGCGGTTGAACTGGTAAAGAAAATCGCGCGCATGGGCACCGATGGTGAGCGCCCGCTGAAGCCCATCAAGATTACGCACATTGAGATTCATCGTGCGGGAGCCGCAGCCGCAAAGGCCGCGCCCAAGCCAGCTGCGAAGGCAGCAACGGACTCTAAGAGACCTATGTAGAGGCGCATGAGCATTGGCGCACAGGAGACGCGGCAAGCCGCGTCTCTACACTGAAAATTATTATTTGATTATTTAAGGAGACTAATGACCCGCACCCCTGGAACTTATGCCGTAATTGAAACCAGCGAAGGCGCAATTACTTGCCGCCTGTTTGAAAAAGATGCTCCCAAAACGGTTGCCAACTTCGTTGAACTGGCTGAAGGTAATCGCGAGTGGACACATCCTTCCACGCGCAAGAAGAGCAAAGACCCTCTATACCACGGGACGATTTTTCATCGCGTCATTCCCGGCTTCATGATTCAAGGCGGAGACCCGCAAGGTACTGGCATGGGCGGTCCTGGCTACCAGTTTGAAGACGAGACCAAAGGTTCGGCGCACAAATTTGACAAGCCCGGCAAATTGGCCATGGCCAATGCGGGCCCCAACACCAATGGATCGCAGTTTTTTATCACCGTTGCGAACACCGATTGGCTCACCGGGAAGCACACCATCTTCGGCGAGGTGGTCGAGGGCTACGATGTCGTCGAAAAGATTTCGAAGGCTGCTCGTAATCGCCAGGATCGTCCCGTTAAAGATGTGCTGGTGAAGTCGGTGAAAATCGAAAGATAGACGTGGGCTTTTCCTTCGTGAACCTTAGTGTCCTTGGTGGTTGAGGCCTTTTCACCACCAAGCGCACCAGGGAGAATGCAAGGCCGTCCTATACCCCTGTGAGTCACGTCACACCTTGCTGTGACGCTCCACCTAGCTTACGGCCGTTCAATCTATAATGATTGGTTCCTTGAAAGTTGCGGAGGCAAGTAATCATGGCGTCATTTAATGGAGTTCCCGTGCCCTCGGACGGGCAAAAGATCGAATACAGCAATGGGAAGTATCGCGTGCCCGATCATCCCATCGTCCCCTTCATAGAAGGCGACGGCACTGGCCGCGACATCTGGAAGGCATCCGTCCGTGTCTTCGACGCGGCGGTCGAAAAGGCATATCAGGGTAAGCGCTCGGTGGCATGGTATGAAGTGTTCGCCGGCGAAAAAGCGAAAGCCCGCTTCGACAACTGGCTTCCCGACGACACCGTCAGCGCCATCCGCGAATTTCGCGTTGCCATCAAAGGCCCGCTCACAACGCCCGTTGGAGGCGGCATTCGCTCCCTCAACGTCGCCCTGCGACAGACACTCGATCTTTATTCCTGTATTCGCCCGGTGAAATATTACGCAGGAGTGCCATCGCCCGTGAAGCATCCCGAGCGCATGAACATTGTCATCTTCCGCGAAAATACTGAGGACGTTTATATCGGCATCGAGTGGGAGGAAGGAACCGCCGACGCGAAGCGTCTGATCGAATTTCTCAATAAAGACATGTTGAAGGGCGGCAAGAAACAGATCCGGCTCGACTCGGGCGTCGGCATTAAACCTATTTCAGTCACCGGAACCAAGCGCCTCGTCCGCATGGCCATTCAACATGCCCTCGACAATAAAAATAAATCAGTCACCCTCGTCCATAAGGGAAATATTCAGAAGTTCACCGAGGGTGCATTCCGCCAATGGGGATACGATCTCGCTAAAGAAGAATTTCGTGACAAGATCATTACCGAACGTGAGAGCTGGATCATCGACAACAAAGACAAGAATCCGAATCTAAGCGTCGAAGAGAATGCGAGCCTTGTCGAACCCGGCCTTGAGTACGCGCAGGAAGATTTTCGGCAGACGGTTTACAAAGAAGTAAAAAGCTGCCTGGATTCTATTTATGCCACGCACGGAAAAGGCGCGTGGAAGAAAAAGCTGATGATCAACGATCGCATCGCAGATTCCATCTTCCAGCAGGTTGTCACGCGTGCCGATGAATACAGCGTGCTGGCCACTCCAAATCTGAACGGAGACTATATCTCCGACGCTTGCGCCGCGCAGGTTGGTGGGCTGGGTATCGCCCCCGGAGCGAACGTCGGCGATGGCTATGCCATCTTCGAAGCCACCCACGGCACCGCTCCGAAGTATGCGGATAAAGATGTCATCAATCCCGGCTCCGTAATTCTTTCAGGCGTCATGATGTTCCGCTTCATGGGATGGGCAGAGGCCGCTGATCTAATCGAGCAAAGCCTGGAGCGCACCATCGAACAAAAAAAAGTTACTTATGATTTTGAGCGACTCATGGATGGCGCCACCAAGGTAAAGACCAGCGAGTTTGCTGACTGCATGATCGACAACATGCGGGTACCGGTCGCGGCTGTCTGAGATTGTCGCGATCGCGAAATAGACGGGCGAGGACGCCCGTCGCTCCACTGAATTAGTTGTTTCATTTCTGCGGTTGAGACGCGGCAAGAGCGTCTTTACACGAGTTGAATTGCGAACATTAGAGAGGGAATTGAATGCGTAAGAAAGTCACCATCGTCGGATCGGGAAATGTAGGCGCCACCGCTGCCCATTGGATCGCTTCTAAAGAACTCGCCGACGTCGTCCTTATCGATATCGTCGAAGGCGTTCCGCAAGGCAAGGGACTCGATCTCCTCGAGGCCATGCCCATCGAGAAGCGCGACTCCGCCATCCTCGGCACTAACGATTACGCTGACACCGCCAACTCCGACATCGTCGTCATCACCGCTGGAATCCCGCGCAAGCCGGGCATGAGCCGCGATGATCTTCTGAATACCAACCACAAAATTATGAACGACGTGGTCGGCAAGATCGTTCATCATTCGCCGAACTCCATCCTTATCATCGTCTCTAACCCGCTGGACGCCATGGCGCAGGCCGCATATAAGATCAGTGGCTTTCCCCGCGAGCGCGTAATCGGCATGGCCGGAATTCTTGACTCGGCACGCTTCCGCACTTTTATCGCGCTTGAACTTAAAGTCAGCGTCGAAAACGTAACCGCCTTCGTCCTCGGCGGACATGGCGATACCATGGTTCCGCTTCCCCGCTATTCCACCGTCGCAGGCATTCCGATCACGGAATTGATGGACAAAGCCACGCTTGACCGCATCGTGCAGCGCACGCGAGATGGCGGCGCCGAGATCGTCAAACATCTAAAGACCGGATCGGCCTACTACGCGCCGTCCGCTGCTGCTACGGAAATGGTCGAGGCTATTCTCAAAGATAAGAAAAAGATTCTACCCTGCGCCGCCTATCTCAACGGAGAGTATGGCATTCACGGGCTTTTTGTCGGAGTGCCGGTGAAGCTCGGCGCTAAGGGGATCGAGCAGATTATCGAGATCAAATTGACGCCGGAAGAAAAAACGGCACTGGATAAGAGTGCAGCTGCCGTAAAAGAACTCATAGCCGTAATCAATGTCTAGATAAAATCAATGTCTAACAGAATCGCCCGTAGAGACGGGGCATGCCCCGTCTCTTGCAGATGCCGAAAGCGGGTGACGCGGCAAGCCGCGTTCTACAGCCGAATATCACCCTCCTCTGATTTCTCTTCCGTCCCCGCCTCGGCCTATTTATAGTGTGTGAGGCAAGTCACGATGGACTTCGATCAGCTCGAAATATTCCTGGAAGTTGCGCGCCTCTCCAGTTTTTCCCGTGCCGCGGAAAAACGGTTTCGCACCCAGCCTGCTATCTCTTCCCAGATTCGAGCGCTTGAGGAAGAAGTCGGCGCCCGCCTCCTTGACCGCTCTGGAGGCCGCGTTTCGCTCACTGCCTCCGGCAAATTATTTTTCAAATATGCCGAAGAGACGATCGAGCAGCGCAAGACCATCCTCAACGAGATCGCCGAGACCGAGCGCGTGCCCCGAGGTGAGATTGTGGTAGGCGCGAACGAAGGCACCTGCCTGCATATTCTGCCCGAGGTCTTCGCGCAATTTAAACGCGATTATCCGAACGTTGCCGTCGGCATCAAACGCTCCGATTACGCGCGCATCCTCGAATCGGTTCTCGAAAATGTCGTCGACTTCGGCGTAGTCTCTCTGCCAGTCAATGACAATCGCCTCGAAGCCCAAATGATTCACCGCGACGAACTAGTCGTGATCGCCGCCCCCAAGCACGCGTTGGCTGCAAAAAAAACTATCACCCTGGCCGAAGTCTTAAACTATCCGCTCGTCGTTCCCAAACTCGGGCACACGCGAGACGCTCTGGACAAGCTTTTCTACGATCACAATCTGAAGCCCAGATTCGCAATGGAACTTGACTCCAGCGAACTGCTGAAACGGTTTGTGGCAGCCGATGTTGGGGTTGGATTTATCGCGCGCTCGAATATCGAAGAGGACATTCGCGCAAAAGCGCTTTCCGCAATCACCCTCTCTGACGTGCAAATTCGCCGTGATCTCGCCATCGTCTTTCGCAAAGATAAGTCGCTCAGCCGGGCGGCGAAGGCGTTCATGGACATCGCGGTCAAGCAAAAGAATTTCGCGACCGCCAGCGTTGGGAAGCGCTCGAAATGAATCTGGCAGCGCTCGTGATTGACTTTGGGTTGGGCCTGTCCTTGCTCTTCCCCGCCGCGACGCAAACGCACTCCGCCGGTAGTAGGGCCTCCTCCGTCTCCGCCTATAAGCTGATTGCTTTAAAAGTGACGGGCACCGGCCGCTACACGGACAAAGAAATTCTGGCTGCCAGTGGTCTGCAACTTGGCCAGAGCGCCGCCGATGGAGATTTCAAAGAAGCCGTCAAGCGGCTCGGCGATTCCGGATTGTTTACGAATGTCGTGTACACGTATTCCAGTTCCAGCGCCGGCACAAAACTCGAACTGCAAGTCACCGATATCGAATCAGCGAAACTCGTCCCCGCGCATTTCGAAAACTTCGTCTGGTTCACCGACAACGAATTGAACGCCGCTTTGCAAAAAAGTGTTCCGCTCTTCAAGGGCCTGCTGCCGGTTGGCGGCAATCTTGCGAATCATATCTCCGAGGCGCTGCAAGCCCTCTTCAATGAAAGGCAACTTCCGGGCCGCATAAATTTCATGCGCGAATCAGACGGACCCGACGGGACTTTGAGTGCCATCGACTATCGCGTGGAGGAATTGAGCATCCGCATCCATTCCGTAGAATTTCCCGGAGCCTCACCCGAGCAATCAGCGTTGCTCACCGCCGCGGCGCCTCGCCTGACCGGAGCAGAATACGGACGCACCGCCCTCGCCGCCGCGGTAAAATTTGATTTCCTTCCCGTCTATCTGCAGCGCGGATATTTGCGGGCAGCATTCGCTCCCTGCGATGCGCGCGTGTTACCACAACCGCCGGCTCCTTCTTCAAACACCGCGACCGACACGCCATCTCCCGCCGATGCTCCGGCTCCCGCCGAAATCGAAGTGGACGCAATCGAGCCCGTGACGCCTGGGAAAATCTATATGGCATCCGGAGTCGATCTAAGAGGCAACGCCGCTCTGAGCACGAACCAACTCGCGCCACTCCTTCATTTGACCATTGGCCAGCCCGCCAATGCAGTGCAACTTCTTCGGGATCTGGAAAACATGGGGAAACTGTATCGCAGCCGCGGCTACATGACCGCTCAGATTAAACCCGACACGCAGTTCGACGACGATAAAAGTACCGTGCGTTACTCACTAACGATCTCCGAAGGTTATCAATACAAGATGGGAGAAGTTGAGATACTGGGGCTCGACAGCCAGTCTAAAGCGCGAATGCAGAATGCATGGACCTTGCGCGCGGGCCAGCCCTACAATGCCGAGTATCCAAATAAATTTCTTGAAGCGACGCGTAACCTGGTTCCCACGGGAGTGCAGTGGATGGTCACGGTTCACGAAACACCTGACGCCTCCGACAAAACCGTAGACGTTGAAATTCGCTTCAAGCAGCTGTAGATCAAAGCGAGTTCCGCGCATCACGGTCATCAAAACCTTGCAAAGACAGGATGACCATGTAACCATGATTTTGCGTAAGCCTTTTTCGTTTGAAAAACGCATTTCGCAATAGCGTTAGCCACAGCGTAGGATGACCAATTCAGAGGAGACCCATCGGTATGAGAACAAGTCGAATTGCGGCAGCGGTTCTTGGAATCCAGTTTCTGGTCGGTATGGCGGCAATCCCGGCGCTCGCTGCCGGTAAAAGCCAGACGTTAACCGGGCAGGTAAGCGATGCAATGTGCGGCGCAAAACATGAAATGCCTGCCAAGGCTGCGGAGTGCACGCGGGGATGCGTGAAGCACGGTTCAAAGTACGCGCTTGTGGTCGGCGACAGAGTCTACACTTTGGAAACCTCTGATTCAGCAGCGCTCGATAAGTTGAACGAACTGGCGGGCACAAAGGCGAAGGTCACCGGCGATGTTGATGGCGATACGATGACGGTTAAGTCGGTAGCGGCAGGTTCGTAATCGACTGCGGGGGAGCGGGAAGATGCATAGGTCCTTCCCCTTCGACAAGCTCAGGGTCAGGATGACAATGCATTTTCCGCATTACAAAAATTCTTACCACTCCCCGGCCTTCACTAGTTTTTTTATTTTGCGCTTTATGAGATCGCGCTTCAGGCCGCTAATGTGAGAGATATATAGTTTACCGTTCAGATGGTCGGTTTCGTGCAGNNAAGCTCAGGGTCAGGATGACAATAAAGCTTTCGGCAATAAAAAAACCGGCGGAATTATCCGCCGGTTTTTTATGTTCGCTAGGGTAGTTTATTGCTGGCTTTGATTGGGGTTATCGTCGCGGCGTTTCAGGGTTGGGCGATCGTCATCGTTGCCGTTGCCGCTCTTATCGGAGCCGCTGGACTTGTCGCTGTTCGAGGAGCGCCGCAAGCTGGNNGTTCGAGGAGCGCCGCAAGCTGGGACGGCTGCCATCTTTCTCGTCATTCACTTTATGGCGATTTTCGATCGTTGAGAGCCTCGATTTAACGTCATCAAACTCTGACGTGGAAACAATGTACTGGACTTTCGCCGGAAGAATTGTCGCGATTTCCTGTTGCGACTTTTCGATGCGGTCGGGAGTTTGCGGATGCGACGCAAAAGCCTTGGCCAGCGTTCCCGGCTTCTTCTTTTCCTTTGCCTGAATCTTTTCAAAAAAGCTGATGAAGGCTTGGGGATCGTATCCCGTTTTATACATGTACTGCAGCCCAAGGTAGTCTGCCTCCGCCTCGAAACTGCGCTGGAACTTCATAAAGGTAAGCGGCAATCCCAAGCCCGCTGCCTCGTACACGGCATATCCAATGCCTCCACCTACGAAAATGAGAGGGATGGTGCCGATGTTGGCCCAGTTGGCGCGCGTCATCTGGCGCATTCCATGTCGGGCGGCAACATGCGCGATCTCGTGGGCCATTACGCCAGCCAGTTCCGCCTCTTCGTCGGCTGCGAGAATCAACCCAGAGTTGACATAGAAAAAGCCGCCGGGAAGCGCNNCGCATTGATTTCGTCAGAGTCAATCACCTTGATCGTGAAGGGCACCTGAGCGTCGGAGTTCCGCACAAGGTTTTGGCCAATTCGATTCACGTACTCGGTCACTACCGGGTCTTGAACCATCTTGACGCTGTTCTCGACCTGCATGGAATACTGCTTGCCCATTCTTATTTCGGTTTCGAGCGAGTACCAGTCGCCCATGCCGCGGCCACCCACCTTGCGGTTGCCGATGGCATCGACGTCATTCTTGCTGCCATCGTGCTTGACCTTGCTGTCATCTGGCTCCTGGATGGGACGCGGCGCCGGCTTCGAATCGGTGCTCGCGCTTGGGCTCGAGGAAGAATCCGGCGTTGGTGGCGGCGTGGGCGCGGGATCTTGCGGGGTTGTTCCCGGCACATTGGTAGGTGCAGCAGTGGGCGCTGTGGGATCAGGCGGCGTCTGGGGCGTCGACGGAGAGGAGCTCGACGGCGAGTTGCTGGAGGGCGCGTTCGCGGGCTGTCGGCTTGGGTCGTTCGTTGTCGTTCCTGAGCTTGTCCCTGTGCTCGTCGAGTTCGGCGCAGTCTGAGCATTTGGGGCTGGCGTCGTGGGCGAGGGGCTGGCAGGCGCTGTTTGCGATTGCGA
>PLBX01000145.1 GCA_003135495.1 Acidobacteriaceae bacterium
TTGCGCCTCCAAAGTCTACTCGGGCCTGGGAGCCGACATTGTTATGGAATCAATTTTGCAACAGTTACCAATTCGTTCAATCCACCAAGGCGAAGAACCAAGTAACAATCCCCGACCAAGCAAGAAAGCTTGAGCGGAGCACCCCGGTACGTGTGGGGCATCCATCGGGATAAAGTCAAAATCAGGTCGGCCTTACGACGAGAACATCTGCGTCAGATGAGTGATGCGCAGCAATTCCAGCACGCCAGGTGTCATGTTGGCGAGTTCAAGCCTGCATGGCCCTTGCTTGATTGCGGACGCCTTGAGGCCCACCAGCGCTCCGAGGCCCGCGCTATCCAGATGTTTTACATCACCAAGGTCGATAATGATGCGACCACCAAGAGGAATGAGGGGCCTCACCAGTTCTTTTATCTCACCCGCGGTGTTACTGACCAGCTCGCCATGACACTTGATTGTCGTCACTTGATTCCCGTTTTCATCTTTATCTTTTGACTTCTCAAGTTCACAGTGTAACGAGCCATCTCGTGCCATAGCTCCTCCNNAATCCTCTCGCCGTCAACGATAACCTCGAACTGACCGGTCTTACCAGGCATAATGACGGCTTCAATGTCGAGGCGCTTCTTGATGAGGATCACGAGACTCGTGACTTTGGCCTTGTTGTTCTGTCACCTCGGGCGGTGAACGATCTCGGTTCATTCTGTTGTCCAATCACTTCGTGGAGCCACCCAGTGGTAGTCGGCTTCGTGAAATTAGTCGGGCCAGAATCGGTGCTACTCACGGTAAATTGGCCCTTAGAATTTCCCGTGGCATCGGAGACCTGAACGGTCATCTTGACGGAGGGTGCGCATGCGCTCCAAAGAACCGGTTGCTGCCATGACCACAACCAGTTTGCAAATATTCACAGCGCGATTAGCGGGGCTGTCCATATTGGCCTCCGGAATCGGCATGTTTATATACCTTATTTGGTTCCGAGTGAAGCAAATTCTCGAAGGGAGTTTGAGCTTGGCTGTTATGCGGTCCGCAGTGGGATTGTGACGAAGGCTTGTGACGGACCCACACATCCGCAAGGAACGTGGATGTGTGGGCACCTGCAAACTCTGAAGAAATCGCGGGCGCGGGCGCCCGCGCCACACGTGTCCGAACCCAGACTGTTAGAATTTCTTCTAATGATCTTTCGCAGCGATAATCGCGCTCCCGACCAGGTTCGTCCCGTCAACATCATTCCTGATTTCATCTCTACGGCTGAGGGGTCGACGCTGATTGAGATGGGAAATACACGCGTCATCTGTACTGCTTCGGTCGAAGAGACGGTGCCGGCATTCCTGCGGAACTCGGGCAGAGGATGGATCTCTGGCGAGTACGGAATGCTTCCGCGCTCAACCTTGACTCGCAGCGCGCGCGAGGCGGCCAAGGGAAAACAGAGTGGGCGCACGCAGGAAATTCAACGCCTCATCGGGCGTTCGCTACGCGCGGTTGCTGACCTGAAGCAACTTGGCGAACGCACGATCTGGATCGATTGCGATGTGATTCAGGCCGACGGCGGCACGCGCACGGCGTCGATCACGGGAGCATTCGTCGCACTCGGCCTCGCTTTGCAACGGCTGATCGATGCGGGAACATTGACCACTGCGCCGATCAAGGATTTCGTGGCAGCCATCAGCGTCGGTATTGTGGATGGCGAAGTTCTGCTCGATCTTAATTACGAAGAAGACTCGCGCGCCGACGTGGACATGAATTTCGTAATGACGGCCGGAAACAAGATTGTTGAACTGCAAGCGACCGCGGAGCATCAGGTGTTCGATGACGCGCAACTCGCGAAGATGATAGGACTCGCCCGTCAGGGCATACACTCGCTGATCGCCAAACAGCAGGGTCTGCTCGCGAAGCTGGCGCTGCGGCAGTAAGGTTTAACTGATACTGAATTCGATTCCCGATTTCAGAAAACCAATGCGGGCCTGTTCGACTCAGGCCCGCAAAGATCAGAAAGTAGCGGTTACCGTTTCATCGGTAGTCTTACCATTGGCTGGCACCGCTATGGTAGCGATGGTTTGAGTACTAAGGCGTTGCGGAAAGGCGGTGGTTGCAGTCGCCTCCGCCGGGGCTGAGAGGACGTAAGTGAGGGTGACTTTGTCGGAAGTCGCCGTCGCCAGGTTCCAGGAGTAGGGAATGGTCACGGTGCAGGTTGCCGAAGTTCCCGAGCGCGTCGCGAGGACGGCGGCCTCCTCCTCAATAATATTCGGAGCACCCGAGGCGATATTGTCGATCGTTATTGCGCTGACGGAACAAGCGATTTTGGCGGTTGAGGCGATCGCCGATTTCACGCTGATCGTAAAACTCACCACAAATGAACCTCCGAAGGTCGTCGGGGGTTGAACTTCTGCGGCGTCAGAATCGGGCACTGGGAGAGTATGAAACGAGCCGGTTCTCGGATCCAGATAGCCGAGGACTCCGGGTGATTTTCTGGTTTGTACTTGAGCCACGCTGCTGGCGACAATAGCCAGCACGCACATTGAGGCAAAAAAGAATTTTAGTGTCTTCATGGTTTTTCTCCTTACGGTGAAACGAGGAACCGATGTCGAATGAGTCGAAGACTCACCGGCAGGACGTTCACGATTGTTTGAATTTCGACTTGGACGATTCTCAGGCCAGGGGAAGGCGGCCTACGGTTGATCGACAGCATGATACCCCGAAAACGGGGATCGTCAATTGTTTTCTTAAGGCCTCGTAATCAGGCTGTGGTTTAGAATCATGTGTCGTATGCATTGATATTTGATATTTGATAGTGATGGGAGGAATTATGAAACTTACACCCGGTAAACTTGCCGGCATGAAGGCCGTATCCAATGAACGCGGAGTGATTGCCGCTGCCGCCATGGACCAGCGCGGATCGCTGCAGAAATCGCTGGCCAAGGAAAAAGGCTCGGCGATTTCCGATTCCATGATGGAGGAATTCAAAATCCTGGTGAGCGAAGTTTTGACGCCGCATGCCAGCGCCATTCTGCTCGATCCAGAGTGGGGACTGCCCGCCTCGAAGCGCCGCGCACAGAATGCGGGGCTGCTGTTGGCGTACGAAAAAACCGGCTATGACAAGACTGGGCCGGGGCGTTTGGGCGATCTGCTTGACCATTGGTCGGTGCGCCGTTTGAAAGAAGCGGGCGCGGATTGCCTTAAGATTCTGCTCTACTACACTCCATTCGATTCGAAGGATATCAACGATAAGAAGCACGCTTGGGTTGAGCGACTAGGCGATGAATGTCGAGCCAACGATATTCCCTTCTTCCTGGAGTTCGTAGTTTATGAAGAAGGCGCCGATGAAAAGGGATTCGACTTCTCGAAGAAGAAACCGAAGGCCGTCATCGAAAGCATGCGCGAGTTTACTAAAGACCGGTACGGCGTCGATGTGATGAAAGTTGAAGTGCCAATCAATATGAAGTTTGTCGAAGGGACGAAATCGTACAAGGGCGAAAAGGCTTATACGAAGCAGGAAGCGATGAAGTATTTCAATGAGGCGGCGGCGGTTTCCACGAAGCCGTTTATCTACCTGTCGGCGGGCGTGAGCAATGCTGAATTCACCGAGTCGCTGGAGTTGGCAGCCGAGTCTGGCGTGAAATTTAACGGAGTGTTGTGCGGGCGTGCTACGTGGAAGGACGGCATTCCGGTTTACGCGAAACAGGGGGCGAACGCTTTCCGGAAGTGGCTCGAAGATGAAGGCGTGAAAAATATAAACAACGTGAATGAGCGACTGAAGGCGGCAACCTCGTGGCACTCGATTTATGGGGTGGCGCCAGAGTTGGCGCACCGCTAAAAAGTTAGTTCGTTCCGCAAGGGCGGGCCGTGGGCCCGCCTTTGTCTTTTGTCTTTTTATTTCTTGTCTTTTATCTTTTATCTTTAGTCTTTTATTTCTTCACACCGCAGGTGTTGATTGCCTAATAACGAAGAAAGGCCGGAGCGCAGCACTGCACTGATCACCGGCGCGTCATTTGGCATCGGAATTGAATTTGCGCGTATCTTTGCGCGCGAAGGCTACGACCTTGTTTTGGTGGCGCGCAGCGGAGACAAGTTGCGTCTGCTTGCTTCCGAACTGGAGAAGGCTCATGGAACGCGTTCGCTGATCCTCGCGACCGATCTGACCGAGCAGGGTGCAGCCGCGTATGTGCTGGATCAGACGACGCGCGCGGATATTGAAGTGGATGTGCTGGTCAATAACGCTGGCTTCGGGCAGTATGGATTCTTCGTTGAGAACGACCTGGAAGAATGCCTGCGCCAGATTCAGCTCAATGTGACAACGTTGACGCACTTAACTCGCCTGTATTTACCCTCGATGATCGAACGTGCGAAAGATGGGCGCGCAATTGGGCGTGTTATGAATGTGGCGTCCACTGCGGCATTTCAGCCGGGGCCTTTGATGGCTGTTTATTTTGCCACCAAGGCGTACGTGCTGCATTTTTCCGAAGCGTTGGCCAATGAACTTAGCGGGACCGGGGTGACGGTGACGTGTCTGTGTCCGGGCGCTACGGCGACGGAGTTTCACAAACGCGCGAATGCCTGTGGCATGAAGCTGCTGAAATTCGGATCGATGGATGCGCGCACGGTTGCCGAAGATGGGTATCGGGCGATGATGGCGGGCAAGCCGGTGGTGATTTCCGGATTGAAGAATTGGATGCTGGCGCAGTCGGTGCGGTTCTCGCCGCGACGGCTGGTGACGGCAATTGCGAGGAAGACGCAAGAGCCATCTCTGTGAAACCNNCTGTGTTCCCTGTGGTTACGATCTAAAACCCTTACCACAGGGAACACAGGGGTTTCACAGAGAACACAGGGAGTACCGCTAATTTGTCAGGGTGACTTGCGGGCTTCTAGTGCGGCTTGCACACGGCTGTGTTTGCGGCTGTAGGTGAAGTAGACGACCATTCCGATCACTAGCCAGATGATCAGTCGCGCCCAGTTGATCCAGCCGAGTTTGTACATCATGTAGCCGTTGAAGATGATGCCCATGACTGGAACGAACGGCACCCACGGTGTGCGAAAGGGGCGCGGCTGGCCGGGATTCGTATGCCGCAGAGCCATCACGGCGATGCAGACGATTACGAATGCCAGCAAGGTTCCTATGTTGACCATTTTCCCGATGTCGTCGATCGGAGTCAGGCTCCCTACAATCGCAGCGAGCAGGCCGACCAGCATGGTGTTCTTCCACGGCGTGCGGAAGCGGGGGTGAACATCGGCAAAGAATTTTTTAGGAAGGAGGCCATCATTGGCCATGGAATACAACACGCGCGTCTGGCCGAGAAGCATGACTAGCATGACGCTGGTGAGGCCAGCTAGCGCTCCGAGCGTAATGATGTGAGAGGCGCCGACCAGGCCGCGATCCATGAAGGCGCGGGCGATGGGGGCTTCGATGTTGACGTCTCTCCAAGGGACCATGCCGGTGAGAACGGCAGCGACTGCTATATATAAAGCGGTGCAGATGAGCAGCGAAGCGATGATCCCGATGGGAAGATCGCGCTGCGGATTCTTTGCTTCCTGCGCGGTCGTGGAGACGGCATCGAATCCGATATAGGCGAAGAAAATGTAGGCAGCTCCGGCGCCTATGCCTGAAAATCCGAAGGGCGCGAAACTGGCCCAGTCTGTTCCCCAGTTGACGGCGCTGACGTAATGGAAGCCAAGTCCGATAACGAAAAGAACTACTGCAACTTTAATGGTGACGATGGTGGCGTTGAAGCGCGCGCTCTCTTTGATTCCGACGACGAGGATTGCCGTGATGATAAGAGCAATAATGAAGGCGGGAACGTTGATCCCGATTTCGTATCCGAAGAGATGAGGCGCGCCCAGCAAGTCATGAGCTCTTTGCAATAAGTCTGGCGATTGGGCTGCGAGTATGGCCGTTTTCTTTTCCAGAAAAGCCTGGGTTCCGGCTACCAGCGTGGGATCTGAGGCCTGCGCCATCTGGCGGGCTATGATGTCTTCGGCGGTGTGGAGGCCGGTCCAGTGATCGTAAGCAAGCCATAGCGGCATCTTGATATGAAAAATATTCAGCATCTCGATGAAGTGGTTCGACCAGCCAGAGGACACGGTGCTCGCCCCCATGGCATATTCGAGCGTGAGATCCCAACCAATAATCCAGGCGAAAATTTCGCCCAATGTGGCGTATGCGTAGGTGTAGGCGCTACCGGCGAGTGGAATCATGGCAGCAAATTCGGCGTAGCAGAGCGCGGCAAAAGCGCAACCTAAGCCGGAGAGCACAAAGGAAAGCATCAAGCCTGGTCCAGCGTAATGCGCGCCCAGGCCAGAGAGGACGAAGATTCCAGCTCCTATCACCGCGCCCACGCCAAGAGCCGTTAACTGAAAAACGCCTAGGGTGCGTTCCAGGCTGTGGGAGCCAGTGTCGCGCGCTTCCTCAAGAAGTTGGTCAAGCGGCTTCTTTGCAAAGAGGTCGGTCATCCGTAGATTCTCTCCTGATATTTAATCCGATACTAAAACAGTTCGCTAAACCGAAGTAGTCTGAGCTCGCTGCCGCCAGATGTAATAAACAGGAATGCCAAGCAGCACGATGAAAAGTCCCGGCCATGTGAATTGCGGTTTGTAGCGTAACAGTACGATGTCGATAAACAAAGCCATCACAATATAGATGGCCGGCAAAATTGGGTATCCAACCGCCTTATAAGGACGTTCGGCTTCGGGATGGGTGCGACGCAAAACGAATAGTCCGACGATGGTAAGAACGTAAAACACGAGCACGGCAAAAATAATGTAGTCGAGAAGTTGGCCGTAGCTGCCTGAGATACAGAGAACGCAAGTCCAGACCATTTGCACCATCAGTGAAACGGCGGGCGTTTTATAAGTGGGATGAAGCCTGGCGACGCTGCGAAAGAAGAGGCCGTCTTTGGCCATGGCGTAGTAGACGCGGGCTCCGGAGAGAATCAAGCCGTTGCAGCAGCCAAAACCGGAAATCATGATGGCAACGGCCATCAGCGCTCCGCCAGCGGAGCCGAACATTTGCGTCATGACGGCGGTGGCGACGCGGTCTTCGCGAGCGTATTGAATGCCACGTTCGAGTAGCGTTGTTCCGGTAGGACTGCCAATCAACGGAAGCGCGCTCAGATAAATAAAGTTGCAGCCGATATAAAGCGCGATCACCACGCCGGTGCCAAGTGCCAGCGATAAAGGAAGGTTGCGGCTGGGATTTTTAACTTCTCCGGCGGTGAAGGTGACGTTGTTCCAGGCGTCGGCGGAGAATAGCGAACCGACTTGAGCGATTGCCAGCACGGTGAGGGTGGAGACGAGTACCGATGCTCCGGAGCCTCCGCTGACATCGTGCAGAGCGCCTAGTCCCGCATTTTTCCAAAAGTTTGCGCCGAAATTCGCGGCCAGGGCTTGCGCGTTGCGGCCGAGGAAAATCCCAAAGAGGATCAGGCCGAGCAAGGCGGATACTTTTGCGGTGGTGAAAACATTCTGGATTAACGCGCCTGTCTTTACGCCGAAGATATTAATGATTGAGAGCGCGATGACTACGAGCATGGCGACGAAATTCTGCGTATTGAGACCAACATCCATGCCACCGAGGAGCATGGGGCCGACGGCAAACTTCGGGACTTTCGCAATGTGGACGATCCAGTTGCTGGAGGAAATTGCGGGCCAGAAAATTCCGAGGAACTTGCCGAAGGCTACGCCGACGGCGGCGATGGTTCCGGTCTGAATCACGAGAAAGAGTGTCCAGCCGTAGAGGAAACCCCACAAAGGCCCGAGCGATTCGCGCAGATAGACATATTGGCCGCCGGCTCGCGGCATCATGGCTGCAAGTTCGCCGTAAGTCAGAGCGCCAACAATAGTAAGGAAGCCAGTAACCAGCCACGCGCCAATCAGCAACGCCGGAGACGCGACTTCGCGCGAAATTTCGGCGGACACAATAAAGATGCCGGAACCGATCATCGAGCCCATGACCAGCATGGTGGCGCTGGTGAGGCCCAGACCTTTGACCAGTTCTTTATCCTGGTGGGTGTGCCGCTCCCAATCGCTCAGGCGCGAAGCTGGAACTGGTGGTTGAACGTTCGTGGTCACGAACCTCCCAAATAGCTCAATATTTTTTTGTAGAGACGGGGCTTGCCCCGGCTCCGCCTGCGTCTCGCAATGGGCTGCTTGAGACGCGGCAAGCCGCGTCTCTACAGAACTTTACCGCAGAAGCGCCAAGAATTCTTCTGCTGATTTGCGGGGAGAGGGTAACAAGTCGGATATCACCGCAACAGAGTCGGCTCCGGCTTCGATGACCGAACGCGCGTTGGCGCGGGTGATGCCGCCGATGGCGACCAGCGGCTTGCGCGTCAGTTCCCTGACGCGGCGCAGGCCCTCGAGTCCAACGATCGGATCAGGATTCACTTTGCTGCCGGTTGCAAAAATTGGACCGATGGCAAGATAGTCGGCCGAAGTTTTGTCGGCCTCGGCAAGTTGTGCGGAATTGTGCGTCGAAACTCCCAGGCAGCGCTTCATCCCGATGATGGGCCTCGCAGAATCAGGCGAGAGATCATCCTGCCCGATATGCAAGCCATCAAACTCAGCTGCTACGCAGAGGTCGGCGCGATCATTCATGATGAGTTTGACCCCGTGGCCAAGTCGCGCGCGCAATTCCCGGGCGTGCAGCAACATTTCGCGGCCGTTGCCTGACTTGTTGCGATATTGCAGAAAGGTGATGCCCGCAGCCAGGAGTTCCTCGGCGGCGGCGAACAGGCTTTTATCATCGGTAAGACAGCCGGGGTCGAGAATCGGATAGAGTCGAGGAAGTTTCAACATGGTTTGATTTGTTCTATAAATTACTTTGCTTGTGCCTTGCATAACAATTTACCGCATCTTCGCAGAACGCTTGTCGATGGCGTGTTGTCGGCGTGTTCTCGCGGGATCGAATCTTCCTCAAGCGGTGGAAAAGTTAGTGATTACAGTCATTGACAATCACTGCAACAGTGGGCATTATTACGTACACAAGTTTTCACCGGCGCTTACCGCCGGATCCCCCGGAGGATTTATGGTTCAGATGTTTCTCAATCTTTGCAATGGCGAAGAAGGACAAGACATCGCCGAGTACGCTGTGATGCTTGCCGTCATTTTAGTACTGGTGATTGGCACGGTACGTCTGATCGGCGGCAATGCCAACAACGCATTTTCGAGTGTTGCCAATTCCCTGCAGTAGTAGTTAATATCGGCCTCGCGCATGCGGCCGGCGATCCATCGCAAATCTTATGACACGATTTAGCAACTTCCGCCCATTTAGCCGCTACTGGTTTACGCTAGCGGCGGAGGTGCAGAATCGGAGCGAGTTAGCAGCAGAATAAAAGAAAGACAGCTCAAAGATTCCACCAAAGCCGCGAGAGAATCGCGGCTTTTGCTTTTGGAGCGTAAACAAGAAAGGTAATTGCCATGATTGTGAACATGTCCGACACCGCTACTTCCGAGCAGATTGAGCACATTATTCAACGAATCCGCGAAGCTGGATTTCAACCACACGTCACGCGCGGCACGGAGCGGACCATTGTTGCGGCGGTGGGCAGCGGCGGGCGGCGGCACGAAATTGAGGCGCTTTCGGTGGCTCCGGGCGTGGACAATGTCGTGGCCATCGCGCAACCCTTCAAACTTGTCAGTCGCCAGACCAGGCCGCAAGCTTCGGTGATTGATGTTGGCGGCATAAAGATTGGCGGACCCGACGTGGTGGTGATTGCCGGCCCCTGTTCGGTGGAATCGCGCGAGCAATTGCTGGAGACGGCGCGAGGTGTAAAGAAAGCGGGAGCGACGATGCTGCGTGGCGGAGCCTATAAGCCGCGAACCTCACCGTATGAGTTTCAAGGCTTGGGAATTGAGGCGCTGAAGATTTTGCGCGAAGCCCGCGAACTCACCGGGCTTCCCGTAGTGACCGAGGTGATGAGCACGGAAGACGTGGACTTGATCTGTGAGTACGCGGATATGCTGCAGGTGGGAGCGCGCAACATGCAGAATTTCGCGCTCCTGCGAAGATTGGCGACGATCAAGAAGCCGATCCTGCTCAAACGCGGGCCCTCGTCGTCGGTGAAAGAGTGGCTGCTGGCAGCGGAGTATTTGCTGTCCGGCGGAAACGATCAAGTCGCTTTGTGCGAGCGCGGGATCAAGACGTTCGAAACTGGCACCCGCAATACTTTTGATCTGGCCGCGATCGCGCTCGCGAAGGAACTTTCGCACTTGCCGGTGGTGGCCGATCCTTCGCATGGAACGGGCAAGCAAAGTTTGATTGGACCGGTATCGCGGGCGGCGATTGCGGTGGGAGCCGATGCCCTTATCGTTGAAGTGCACCCCTGCCCGGAGCGTGCGCTTTCGGACGGGCCGCAGTCGCTCGACTTGCCGCAATTCGAGCGCGTGATGAAGGGGTTAAGTATGCCCTTACGGCCGGTGCTGGCTCCGGCGTATGCTTAGTCCTTCTTTGTATTTGTGGGCTGGCGTTGTAGGGTCGACTGGCCCCTCTCATCCGGTTTAAGTCTCCGCAGTGTGTTTTAAATTATCCGGTTGCCTAGCGCTTTTGAGACGGGGCAAGCCCCGTCTCTACACGATGGGCTTTTAGACGGGAACGGCCCGTTTCCGCGCGATATAAGGGTGACAAATTGGGACAGTTTGTCCCAAAGGGGCTCTTCGGGCCGCCCCGCGTTTATTTCCAATGGGTTAGGGGATTGTGACCATCCCAGCGGCTGGATGGGGTGACATTTTGTCCCATTGTCGCGCTTGAGAAAATCATCATAACTAACTGAATCGATGCGGCTTAACGATACGAAGTTTGGTAGCGCGATTGCCCATTTAAGGCCAGGCAACGAGGGATACATTTGTACCTCCTCGGAATGCCATAGGCTGAACAAAACTTATGAACATCAACGATAAATCGCAGACCACAAGCAGGCGAAAAGATCGTCCGCTTGGTTCTTCGGCGTTTAGCGCAGGATGGGGCCGAGGTCTTGGCGTAGCCCTGTTGGTGCTGACGGCCATTCCGTCCTTCGCCGGCGGCAAGTTCTCCAAAGATCTTCCGCAGCAGCACGCTAATGCCGCCGGTAGAGTGACGGTAATCGTGCAATATCGGCGGATGCCAAAGGATGCTGCTCTGAGGTCGCATGGCGAAAACGTCCAGAGGAAACACAAGCACATTGGTGCAGTGACCTTGACGATACCGGCCAGCAGGCTAGCCGAGTTGGCGGCTGATCCAAACGTCGCCTATATCACGCCGGACCGCCCTGTAAGCCTGTCCAACACGACTTACGAAGAGTTCGCCACGGCAGTTGAATCTGACGATGCGGTTTCGCAGTTTGCGCTCGATGGCACTGGAATCGGCGTGGCTGTGATCGATAGCGGCATCGCCGATCATCCTGATCTTTATGACGCCTATGGCAACAGCCGCGTAGTCTATAGCCAGAGCTTCGTAGTTGGCGATAGCACGACTGCCGACACCTTCGGCCACGGCACGCACGTTGCCGGGCTCGTCGGTGGCTCAGGCCTTAATTCGGGCAACGCCAACGGCTACCA
>PLBX01000575.1 GCA_003135495.1 Acidobacteriaceae bacterium
CTGAAAAATCCAGCCATCCAGAGTTGGCGTTACTTGCCGCAGTTCTGGACGTCTCATGTGTGGGCTGCGATTTATCCGCATAGCACCGGAAACTATTACCGCCCCCTGTTTCTTTTGTGGCTGCGGCTGAACTACGTTTTGTTTGGCGACCGGCCAATGGGTTGGCACGCGACCACTGTGTTGTGTCACGTTGTAGCGACGTGGCTCGTTTTTCGCCTGGCGCAGCAACTCACGCGGGACCGGATGATCGGGTTCGTGGCTGCCGTGTTTTTTGGATTGCATCCAGCGCATGTTGAGAATGTGGCGTGGATTTCCGGGGTGACTGATCCTCTGATGGCGTGTTTTTTTCTGGGGAGCTGCGTTGCTTACCTGAAATTTTCCGAGTCGCGAAAAATACTTTATCTGGCGCTGTCTCTAGGGATGTTTGCCTGCGCGCTGATGGCTAAGGAGACTGCGATCGTCCTGCCGGTTTTGATCTTTGTGCTCGCGCGGATTGGGGTCGCGAATAATGGCGAAGGCGGTGAAGCGAGGCACAACTCATCTTCGGCAATTAGCGACATGGCGCTGTATGCAGTGCTTGGGGTGATGTACATTGGCGTCCGCTACCGCGTTCTGGGAGGTTTTGCGCATCCTACGATTTCGATTTCATGGAATGAAGTGTTGTTGAGCTGGCCTTCGGTGTTGTGGTTCTATGCGAAACATCTGCTTATGCCGATTCGGTTGAGCGAATTTTATTCGCTCGATTATGTGAGCCATTTCAGCGACCGTCTGGTCTTGTTGCCGCTGTTATTTTTGCTGGCCGCCGGGGTGGCTTTATATTTTTTGAGCAGAGTCCTTCCACAAAAGCAGGCAGCACCGTTTGCATTGGCGCTGATTGTGGTTCCGTTATTGCCGGTGCTCGATCTACGTTCGCTAACCATCGGCGATATTGTTCATGATCGCTATCTGTATCTGCCTTCGGCTGGCTTTGCGATGCTGGTCGCGCTTTCTGTGGCTGCGTTGAGATCTTACGTGTCTGCGCCCAAATATCGTGCTTTGCCGGCGCTGCTGACTGGTGTGGCCTGCGCATTGTTTATAACGCTTATTCTTGTGCAGCAAATGCAATGGCACGACGACGTTCGACTCTACACTCGCGGCGTGGAAATGGCGCCCGACAACTTAACGGTGCGCGATAACCTGGCCAATGCTTTGCTGGCTGCGAAACAGCCGGAGAGGGCGATTTCTTTGTATCTTGAAGTGCTGAAGCGCAATCCGAATTTCTGGCGCTCCAACTACAATCTGGGAGTGGTTTACTATAAAAGCGGCAATGCGGCAGCGGCTGAAACGTTGCTGCAGCGAGCCATCAGGATTGATGGCTCCGATTCCGATCAGTACATTTACTTCGCGCTCGCGGAGCTGCAATTGAAGCGCTTTTCGCAAGCGGCTGATGCTGCGCGGGAGGCGATCGCTCGAAATCCGCAAGCGCATGGTTACCACCTTATTCTGGGAATGATCGACGAAGCTCAGGGCGACTGGGCGGGAGCGATTGCGGCCTTTCGCGGGGAGTTGGCCGAGCATCCGGATAATGCTGCAGCGCAGTCCGAACTGCAAAAAGTGGAGAAAATTTCGGCGCATCCCACGTCTTAGCGAGCCTCTGAAGACGCAGCGGCACTCGCAGTACATGCCCGCCTGATACCTACCTTCGCTACTGCCCCTTCCCTAGACTGAAAGGACGCTGCGAGCCAGGAGCTTGTTCTCAGTTGTCAGTTGTCAGTTGTCAGTGAAACCTGTGCGCTGAGAACTTGCTTCAGCCCTTCCAGCGGTAGGCATTTTCTTGGGCGAGGCCTATGTGCGCTAGAACGCGATTTGCGAACTCCTGAGCCATCTCATCAACGCTTGCGGGATGGTTGTAGAAGGTGGGGATGAGCGGAAAAATTGTGGCGCCGGCATCGGCTGCCAACGACATGTTACGGATGTGAATCTTATTGAGAGGGGATTCGCGAACGCAGAGCACGAGTGGCCGACGTTCTTTAAGGCTGACGTCGGCGGCGCGTTCTAGCAAGCGAGATGCAGTGCCGTTGGCGATGCGGCCGAGAGTTCCGACGCTGCAGGGGAGGACGATCATGGCGTCCGAAGGATATGACCCGCTGGCCACGTTGGCGCCGATGTCGCTGTTGAATTGCTGCTGAATTTTGTTCGAAGTTTTGCCGATGATTTGACGTAGAAGATCGGAGCGCCCTTCGATCCCGAGTTCTTCTGCCATAACGCGGAGTGCGCTATCCGAGGCGATGAAGTTTACAGTCTTCACCCGAGAATCGCGTTCCAGGGTGAGTAGAAGGTATTTCAGGAATACGGAGCCGCTGGCGCCGGTCGTGGCAACAGTCAGGTTTTCTACTGTAGGTGGCAAAGTTTGAAGCTCCGCGAGGCATCAAAGTGGGGCCTCGAAAGCTGAGGATAGGGAGGCTTGGCAGGCAAGTCAAGGCGGCGCGAAATTCTCTATGGCAACAACCGGCATTCTACGATCGCGGCGCAGCGCTGCACAGCTCCACGCTATTGCCAGCGTTGAACGCGAGATTCGCGCCGTGGATCGGGCCGCGGGCCGCAAATATCTACGTGATTTTCGCGATGCGTATCGTTCCTACCAAAAACTTGTAACTCCAGATGATGTTCGAAACGAAATTACAAAGGCGGGAGTGGTCCTAGTCGGCGATTATCACGCGTTGCCGAACTCGCAGCGCTATCTGGCATCGCTTTTGGAGCAGGCTGAGTTTAATCAGCGCCCGATCGTTTTGGGAGTGGAGACAATTTTTTCCCGCGACCAGCACATCCTCGATGAATGGAGTCGCGGCGAGATCGATGAAGCCGAATTGCGGCAGCGCATTCGCTTCGATTTTGACTGGGGATATGATTGGCAGCCGTTTTACGAGCTGCTCTCAGCCGCGCGCGATCATGGCGTTTTCGTCTACGGGCTCGATTGCATGCCGCGGGAAGATTTGCGCAAGATAGGCGCGCGCGACCGGCACGCGGCGGATAAGATTGCTGATCTTCGCCGCCGGCATCCGGATGCGCTTGTGATGGTCCTTTTTGGCGAATCGCACCTCGCGCCGCAACATTTGCCTGCCCTGCTGAAGCAGCATCTGCCTACTGAACGGATGCTGACTGTTCTGCTCAATGTGGACGCGCTGTATTGGCGCGCTGCGGGAGAAGATCGCGACCACGTTGAGGCGGTCGAAGTGCAAGATGATGTATTGTGCGTTTTTAACGCGACCCCACTTGAGAAGTATGAAAATTACCGGCTGTGCCTGGATCGCTGGGGCCGCGACGATCACAGCGCTCCTGACTTGGGGCCGACTTTCTACAATTTGATTGATGGGATGGTGCGATTTCTCGGCATCAACCAGTATTCGCCGCACAATACGACGCAACCGCGACTGCTGGTTGACTTGATGCCGGAAGTGTATTCGCGCAGCTCTGACGCTCTGCTTCGACGGTTGCTGTCGCGTAAAGGGTTTTCAGCGGGAGATCGCCGGTCGTTGTTGCGGCGGGTTCGTGAGCGCGGCAGCGTTTATCTGGCGCCAATTAATGCCGTATACGTACGCCGGTTTCACATGACGGCTTCGGCAGAGGATGCAACCCGCTTTCTGCATCAGGCGTGTCGCGGGTTGCCGAGCCGTTGCGGCAAGGCTGTTCTTCAAGGCGAGACTTTGGCTGACGCACAACCTCTCGGCGAGAACGATACGTTTTATATTGCCGTCCTGGAGCACGCATTAGCATTTTTTGGGTCGCGCATTTTGTATCCGGCGCGTCCCGCGTTTCGCGACAGCGATCTGGCGGCGTTGCTGGATGTGACTCGCGAGGATCTCGAGCAGGAAACTTCGCTGCCCTTCGCGGAG
>PLBX01000098.1 GCA_003135495.1 Acidobacteriaceae bacterium
AGTACCCCGTACAAGTCGCGTACGTGTGGCCCTTTACAGGGTTCCAGAAACTGTACCGAGAGTTCGAATCCCTCCCGCTCCGCCACACAGTCTGAAGTGCAGAGAAATTCCGCCGCTCCTTGCCCCGAAATACGCGAAACATGCCCATTTTTCGCGATATTTGCTCGGCAAACTGGACTGGAGAAAACGCACTGCTCGCCACTGAAGGGGGTCACCGTCCCGGCTTTCTCTGGAGGCCGCGTGCGCAGTCCGGTTTTCAGTAGGGCATTAGGCGAATGCCATGCGATCAGAAGCCGGGATTCGGCCTTAGCGAGTTGACTTTTGTCGGCGCCTTGGAAACCGAGTTCGGCGCTTCCTATAAGCCCGTTTCTGGACATCGGCCAGCGCATTTGTCCAATGGCTTTGTGCCGCCCAAATAATTGTGTCACTTGATCGACAAGTTTCAACGCCGCAACAGATCAGGCATGCCACACTTGGCGGCGAGCTTGCGAAGGATCTTCACCCCCGCCGCCCTGGCCGTATCCACGGATCGTTCCGCTAGTTCTTCGGCGAGTTGGGATTCGGACACGACAGTTATGGCTAGAATTTGCCCGGCGTGGCCTAGCTTCACGTCCACTGTTAGTCCTGGCTGGGGAGGTACTTCAGACTTCCAGACGCCTTCACGGCAAAACCAGTACTGCCGACCCTCAATCATCAGCAGACCAGGGCCCGTGGGGGGATCACGCAGGATTTTGCCTCGCTTCTTCATTCTCTTTCGGGCGAATCAGAGGGAAAACGGATGCAGTTGTACGTAGTCCTCTCCAGTGCTAAGCTCTTCCGCATCGGAAGCCATGCTTTCGTCCTGCCCTCCTCCCGCTGGCTCTCCGTGCTTTCATCTCGCATTGCGCGAAGGGTAAGGAAAAACCGTCATGCCGCTACGAAATTCTCTGCGCGCACCCGAGTTCGGACAGAGTGTCGGGCAGAGAGAAAGAGAAATGGATCAGACCGCGAAGGAAAGGCAAGCGCTCGACCAACTCTTCAGCTTGGCCTATGAGGAATTGCGCCGGCTGGCTTCGAGCGTCAAGCGCGGAGATCCGAGCAACACGCTGAGTGCCACGGCTTTGGTCAATGAGGCATGGCTGAAACTGGCGAAGCAGCCCGGTATAGCAGCCACCTCGCGTCTGCACTTCAAGCGCATCGCGGCCCGGGCTATGCGCCAATTGCTGGTCGAGGCAGCGCGACGCCGCAACGCGCATAAACGCGGCGGCGACGGGGAAGTCATTTTTGTTTCTTTCGACGACTCTCTCGACGGCGCAGTGACTCCCCAGGAAAACATGCTGGCGCTGGACACGGCCTTAACCNNGGAGAGCCGGTTTTTCGGAGGCCTCGAAGTCAGCGAAATTTCAAGCCTGGTTGGCGTGTCGGAGGCCACGATCTTGCGCGACTGGCGAGCGGCCAAAGCGTGGCTGGGGCAATCGCTTCGCCGGGCCGGGTGACTTTGCATTTCGCAGCAGTAGGTAGGGACTGATCTAAGGACTCGAACCGATGGACATTGCGCGGTGGCACCGAATCCAGAGTTTATTTCATGATGCCGCAGGCGTGCCCCAGGGCGAGCAAAGAGTGTTCTTGGAGGCGGCATGCGGCGACGACGAGGATCTCATCCTCGAGGTTCTGGCCATGCTGGACCAGGACGCGAGCGGTCACTCGCTGCTCGATCGCAATATAGCTGACATTGCGGAGGAGACGCTTGCCAATGCCATTCCGGCTTCCCTGATCCTCAAAGAATTTGGCCCGTACCAGATCTTGAAGTTGCTGGGCGAAGGCGGAATGGGAGTGGTTTATCTTGCTGAACGCAGAGACCTCGGTACTCAAGTCGCAGTCAAGGTCCTGCGTGACGCCTGGCTTTCTCCGGCCCGCCGCGAACGCTTTGCCAGCGAACAACGGACCCTGGCGCAACTAAATCATCCATTGATTGCGCGGCTCTATGACGCAGACATCCTGGATGACGGAACTCCGTGGTTCGTGATGGAGTATGTTGACGGCATTCCGCTCACGCTGTATTGCCGAAAGCATGAGTGTTCGGTTGAGCAGCGTCTTCGGCTATTTCGGTCAGTGTGTGAGGCGGTGCAGCACGCGCACGGTCACGCGGTCATCCACCGTGACCTTAAGCCGTCCAACATCCTGGTCAAGAACGATGGCTCGGTCCGCCTGCTCGATTTCGGTATTTCCAAACAACTGGAGACCCTGGACCTGCAAGTCGACCAGACCATGACTGGGCTGAGAATGATGACACCGGCCTATGCTTCGCCGGAGCAGATTCGTGGCGATCGTGTCGGAATCACTACCGACGTTTATTCCCTTGGAGTCGTTCTTTACGAGGTGTTGACCAATCAGCTTCCCTTCGACTTGTCTGGTCTGACCCCGGCAGAAGCCGCCTCAATCATTGCGGACCATGAGCCGGGCAAACCATCTGCAGCAGTTAATCGAACGACCGACTCTGATGCAAACTCCCACACGCTATCTTTATCTTTAAGCAAGACCGCCTGGGCCGATCTGGATGTGCTCTGTCTCAACGCCATGCACAAGGATCCACGCCGCCGCTACCAGTCAGTGGAAGCTTTGATCCGCGACGTTGACCATTACCTGAACGGAGAACCTCTGGAGGCACGGCCCGACGCGTGGCAGTACCGGATAGGCAAGTTTGTCCGGCGGAATCGACGCGCGGTTGCGGCAACCGCCGTGATCTTCGCCGTCATCGTCGTACTGGTCAGCTTCTTCACAGTGCGGCTGGCTAAGGCACGCGATACTGCGCTCGCTGAAGCAGCACGCACACAGCGCATACAGCAATTCACGGCCAACCTTTTTCAGGGCGGAGATGCGGCGGCCGGACCCTCCGACTCCTTGCGCGTGATCACTATCGTCGACCGCGGAGTTCAGGAAGCAAAGACTCTCAATCATGATCCCAAGGTGCAAGCCGAGCTCTACCAGAGCCTCGGAGGTATCTATCAGAAACTCGGTAAGTTCGAACCGGCGGATTCCTTACTCCGTTCGGCCCTCGAGCAACGCAAGTCACTGTTCGGGTCAGATAGCCCGGAGGTAGCCGAGAGCCTCACTGCGCTTGGCTTGCTGCGGTTCGATCAGGCCCATTTGGAGGAGGCCGAACAACTGATTCGGCAGGGCCTGGAAATGGCCAAGCGGCACTTGCCGCCGGACCATCCGGCGATTGCGAAGGCTACTCTTGCCTACGGAAAAGTGCTGGCGGAGCGCGGCTCCTACGATCAAGCGATCGATGCGCTGAATAAGGCCGTGCGCCTGCAGTCGGCTCCAGGCGTGGCGCCAGCCGACCTGGTCACCAGCCTCTCCGCCTTGGCGGACGCGCACTACCGCGCCGGCCATTACGATACTTGCAAATCCTTGTACACTCGCGTCCTCGAGATGCACCGCCAGATCTATGGTGAACGCCACCCGCTAGTCGCCGACGATCTTGGCAGTCTCGCCGCGGTCCAGCGCGATTTGGGTTATTACAGTGAAGCCGAACGCTTAGACCGGCAAGCCCTCGACATCGCTCAGTCCTACTACGGCAATAACCACCCCAAGACGGCCGGCTGCTTGACCGCTCTGGCCGAGTCCCTCACGTACGAGAATAAGTATGACGAGGCCGTCTCTTCTCTGGACCAGGCACTAGCCATTCAGGAACGTGTCTATGGTTCGGCGCACCCATCCGTGGCTGAAACTCTAAACGAACTGGGGAACGTGGCTTCGNNCCACTATCTTGTCGCGATCGCGCTCTCCAACGTGGCGGGCATCAGTTATGACAAGAAGGACTATCCTCGCGCCGAGCAACTTTTTCGCGACGTGATCCGCCGCTATAAAGAAACGCTCCCGGCGGACAACGTAAACCTCGCCATCGCGCATATCAAGCTGGGACGGGCTCTGCTCCACGAAAATCGTTATAAAGATGCAGAACCGGAGACCCTGGCCGGCTATGAAATCCTGATCAAGCAAAGCAGCCCGTCGACGAGTTTCATNNCTCGCTTTCGAGCCGAACTGGCCGCCGCTGCGGCAAAACCCGCAAATGCCAACCGCTAACTACTGCCATATCGTTAAGCCAATTGGCTGCTCTTCTTCCCCACCTCGGGCCTGATAGTCGGCTTTCAACCGCATTTTCTTTCGCGATCTGAGAAGTCGCATGACGGTTTTTCCCGCCAATTAGCGCAATGCGAAGTGAGTACAAACGGCGCACGGGAAGGAGCGGAGCCGCGAGATACGCAACATGGCTCCGCTTCGCGCCACCCGGCAACGCAAATCTGCAGGAAAATGGAGCATTCAAATGAGTAATCGCGTCTCGAAATCTAATCCATTGCAGGTCTTCTTCGCTATTACAGCTTTGGCCTTGATCGTCAGCCTGCCGAGCCCGCTCCATGCCCAGAAGTTCCAAACGGTACCTGCGCTGGCCTTCACCAAAGCGTTCGCCCAAGCCGAGCCGCTGCCCCAGGTCTTGACGATTGCGTATACCGATCAATCGACGGTTCGCTTCAGTGCGGCCGCGACGACGAACAGCGGTGGCAGTTGGCTGTCAGTCTCTCCCTCGGGTGGAGGTTGCTGCAATACACCGCTCGCCGTTTCGGCTATCGTGACCGCCGGCACTCTGGCGGCTGGGACTTACACGGGGCAGATCGTCATTACTAACTACTCCAATTCGAGTATCCACATGACCATCCCGGTGACTCTCACTATCGCGGCGTCGGGCGCGACGTTCTTCGACGATCTTCCCGGAAAGCTCAGCTTCTCCTTCACGACAGGCGGCAGCGCAACCTCGCAGCCGGTTCAGATTCGAAACTCCGGAGCGGGCACGTTGAACTGGACCCTGACGTCTAGCACCGCAGATGGCGGAGGCTGGCTCAGCGCGTCGGCTTCGAGTGGCGCTGCTCCATCCACTATCACAATCGGCATTAACAAGAGCAGCCTGCCTGGAGGCGGCGCGTCCGCTGGCACCTTCGTGGGCCAATTGCTATTCAAGACGTCAGGGGACAGCGTCACCATTCCGGTGGCCGTCACCGTCGGCACCTCCGTGTTTACCCAGATCAATCCGCTCAACTTCACCATGGCGTTCGGGGGATCCAATCCTCTCGCCCAGGTCCTCAACATCGCCATGACCAACAACGCCACCGTTCGTTACAGCGCGTCAGTAGCGAACGCGAAGGGAGGCAACTGGCTGAGCATTTCTCCCTCCGGCGGCGGATGCTGCAACACGCCGCTGGCGAATACCGTCAGCGTGAACGCGGGGTCAATCGCCGCGGGAGCCTATACNNATCATCATCACCGAGTACGCCAATCCTGGCAGGGCGATGGTTGTGCCTGTGATCCTCACGGTCGCTTCATCGGGAGCGTTTTTCGCCGACCTTCCCGGACAATTGAGCTTCTCTGTCAAGACCAACGGCACGACTGCGACGTCGCAGACGGTTCAGGTCTCGAACGGAGGTTCCGGCACGCTGAACTGGACTCTCGCTGCCAGCACCGCCGATGGCGGTAACTGGCTGACTGCGACACCGGCGAGCGGAGCTGCGCCCACAGCTGTCTCGGTAGGAGTCACCGTCAGCCAACTGCCTGGAGGAGGCGCGGTGGCTGGCGAATATATCGGTCAACTAGTCTTGCAAACCAGCGGAGACACCACCACCATTCCCGTGACCGTCACGGTTGGAGCAGCACCGTTTACCCAGTTGAATCCACTCAGCTTCACAATGCCATTCGGAGGAGCGAATCCGCTGCCACAGATCGTGAACGTAGCGATGATCGATAATTCGACGGTGCGTTTCAGCGCGTCGGTTGCAACGGCCAAGGGCGGTACCTGGCTATCCATTTCTCCCTCGGGCGGCGGCTGCTG
>PLBX01000497.1 GCA_003135495.1 Acidobacteriaceae bacterium
TGGTTGCAGGAGCGTCTTCGGTCGCGGGCGCTGCGTCCTGAGCGAGCGCAAAGCTGCTGAGGAGGACCAGTGGCGCAACCATCATTCTCCATTTCACTTCCATATCTTCTCCTCGTATCCTCGTAAATGATCCTGCACTCGTCGTCCCAAAGCGGGAAACTCCAGTGCGGACTCAGGTNNCCGTATTCTTGATATCCAATCTGCTTTAACTTATAAAGAAGGGCCTTATAACTGATCTGCAGTTCCTGAGCGGCGCGACGCCGATTCCACCTGGTCCGAGTCAAGGCCTGAAGAATAATTTCTCTTTCGGCCTCGCGGGAAGCGGCACGGGCCGCATCTTTCAAAGAAATTTTTTCGCCATTGCTGCCGCGATCGACTTTTTTCAACAGCGATCGCAATCCGCCCATCGCCAATGCTTCATCCCCGAGCGCAACAATGGCTCGAGCTGCATCTTTTAGTTCGCGAATATTTCCCGGCCANNATGACGACGTTGCGCAGTTCGCGAATATTTCCCGGCCAGCTGTACTCCAGGAAGAACCTCTGCGTTTCGGCGCTGAGCACCGGAACAGCCCGGGAAAAATCTCGCGCTGCAGTCGATAAAAACCAGTCCCGCAGTATCGGAATATCTTCTTTTCGCTGGCGCAAAGGAGGAAGACGCAAACAAACGCCACTAATCCGGTAGTAGAGATCTTCGCGAAACTTTCCCGTTTTGACTTCGGGCTCCAGTTCGCGAGAGGTGCCGCAGATGAATCGCGACACCTGTTCCGCCTCGTTCAAACCGATCTGGCGAGCCAGTTCCTTCTGCGCGGCTATTGTAAGGTCTCCGACATCCTGAAGATAGATGGTCCCGCCCTGACCCTCGCACTCGGCAAGGGCCGCCGGACCGGCATCCCGGCCGGTATAGACCTGAAACCGCTCGGAGGTACGGCTGGAGAGAAGATGAATGCGAGCGGCGGCAGCGGCTTTGCCCGACCCGCGCTCCGCCACCATCAGCACCGGAAGGTCATTTTGCGATAGCTCACGGATTACGGCTTCTACAGTGCGCATGCCGGCGCTAACGCTTTCAAGCCATATACGAGCATTGCCATTGGTCGGAACGCTGGTCCGTAAAGCTCCGGCAGTCGGCGAGATTTGAGATCGTTCCAGACCCATAGCTATTGCTGTCTTAATTCCGCGGGTGATATATCGAAAAAAATGGCCTATCCTACCTAGAGCACACTCAGTGCCAATAAAGCATTAAATGCTTAATTCCCCGAAATCTATATATGCTTCGTAATCAACAACTTGAAAACGCAAATCGCTTTTCGTTTGGGATTTTCAGACTATCACATTGCGGACAAATGGGAAATTATTTGCCCACACCGACGGTAATTAATGAGGCATTACTACCCTCAACGCGAGCATAAAGCCCAAAAACCCGTCTTGGCGCTCGTCCCAGGAAGAGTGATTGGTCGCCCATGCCCGGCCTGAGGCCTCATGAAGACTTGAGTAAATCTTTTCTCAATTATGCGCCATTTTAGCCTTGGCAGCATCGAGAGATTTTTGACACAACTAGTCCTAAAGTTACTCCAATCTAACTGCTCAGTAAGAATTTTGCTTTGCGCGAGGCACCGTCTTTCGCCTATCCTCAAAGCACACGCGCCAATATGGCTAACTCCGTCGAGATAGCTCCTCAAGTCTTAAGGACCAAGGAGACCGGTTTATCGTATAACTTGCCCCATTGGCAAGGCGCGGCGCTGCTCCTATTATTAGGGTGGCTTTACGCGTCCATTCTCACGCACTTGGTCCTGCAATGGGTTGGGCCCTCCCGCGATCCGAACTTCGAACACGGAATCTTTGTTCCTCTTTTCGCCCTTTTTGTTCTGTGGCAAGACCGCAAGAAACTGCAGGCAATCCCTCCTGACCCATCATGGGCGGGAATTCCCGTTTTGGCTTTGAGCCTGCTTATGCTGGTTCTCGGAATCCTCGGAGCGGAACTCTTTTTCTCGCGTGTCTCTTTGCTGGTCATGATCGCCGGTCTGATCATCTTATTTCAAGGATGGACTTTCTTTCGCGCTGTCTTGTTTCCATGGGCCGTCCTGATTCTAATGATTCCTATTCCTAGCCTCTTACTTCAGCAGGTGACATTTCCGCTTCAGTTGCTGGCTTCAAAGATGGCCACCGTACTGCTGGAATTAGTGGGAGTTCCAGTACTCAGGCAGGGCAACATCATCGTGCTTGCTTCGATACCGTTAGATGTTGCCGAAGCTTGCAGCGGAATCCGGTCTCTACTAACACTTGTCACCCTGGCCATCATCTATGGCTATCTGATGGAAACGCGCATATGGTTGCGTATCGTCCTCGCGTGTTCGGCCGTGCCGATCGCAGTAGCCGCCAATAGTTTTCGCATCTTTGGCACCGGGCTGCTGGTGCAATACTGGGACCCTGAAAAAGCAGAAGGATTTTTTCATATTTTCTCAGGGTGGTTGATTTTCGTGGTGGCGCTCACTCTGCTCTTTGCGTTGCATCGCGCAATCGCGTTTTTTGTGGCCAAGAATCCGGAGAGGAAAGACGCATGAATGCTGGGTCACTTCGCTTTGGAATTGCTGCCGCGCTCATGCTGGCCACCGCTCTTGTGCTGCAGGCTCATTCCCGCGGCGAGTATTTCCCGCCGCGCAGTCCCCTGAGTTCCCTGCCCTCGCAGATTGACGGTTGGACGGGAACGGACAGCGTGCTGGATCAGCAGACCCTCGACATCCTTGGGCCCGGCGAATTTCTGATGCGCGATTACGTAAATCCGAGCCAACCGCAAACTTGGATTAACCTTTACATCGCGTACTTTCCATCACAACGAGCGGGCGATACGATCCATTCGCCGAATCACTGCCTGCCTGGCGCGGGGTGGGTCCCGACTTCCCGGGAAGTTGTGCAACTCAGAAGGCCCGATGGTTCCTCATTTCCGGTGAACCGTTATATCGTCGCGAAGGGACCGGAACGGCAGTTGGTACTTTACTGGTTTCAGGCCCATGGTCGAGAGGTCGCAAGCGAATACTGGGCCAAATATTATTTGGTCTCTGACTCGGTTCGCATGAATCGAAGTGACGGTGGATTAGTGCGGTTAATGACCCCAGTGCTAAACGGCGAAACTTCTGACGAAGCTCAAGCTCGGTTGGCTACGATCAGTTCCAATATCATTCCCCAGCTCGATAAATACATCCCGCGGTAGCTGCAATCGTCCGTTGCTGGAACGTCAGCTCGTCCATAACCTTCACTTGACCTGCCGCTAACCATGAATGCGAGTCTCCCCGGATCTCTGACTTCGTATCTGCTTGAACGCCAGCGGCAGAAACTCTAACAAATCCGTCGCTACGAGCGATTCTTCGCCCCGCGCTTCGGAGGCGAGGTCTCCCGCCAAGCCGTGGAGATAAACGGCGAGAGCAACGGCTTCGAGAACTTGCCGCGGATGTTGCGCAATGAGTCCGGCGATTATTCCGGTGAGAATATCTCCCGTGCCTCCAGTTGCCATACCTGGATTGCCAGTCGGATTGACCCAAACGGTGCCGTCAGGCGCCGTCACCAGCGTGCGATGCCCTTTCAGTACGACGATCGTATTGTGCTCGGTCGCGAAGTTGCGCGCCACTTCGAGGCGATTGGCTTGAATTTTTGCGATGCTCAATCCCGTCAAGCGCGCCATTTCACCCGGATGCGGTGTGATCACGAGGGCCCGGTTTCGTCCGTTCAGTTGGCCGGCTGCGCCTTCAAACGCGTTAAGCGCGTCGGCATCAAGCACGACTGCGGTATCGTCGTGATCGGGCTTACCGGTGCAGCGCTGCACAATTTCACGTACGACTTTGGCAGTTTCTTGGTGGCGCGAGATGCCAGGACCGATGGCGAGCGTTTTTCGCTCAAGCAAAGTATCGAGTGGTAACGGGTAGTCTCTCGACGAATTCTCTTTCGCCGAATTATCCGTTGACGAATTAAGAATGGCAGCCAGTGCGATCGTTCCCTCTTCGGTTTCCGCCAACGGTTCTGTCATGAGTTCCGGATGGAAAGAAGCAACCGTCGCCAGAACTGACTTNNGCCAGCAGCGACATGAAATCGGAAGGCGAACTTAAATGCAGTCCCAGTTTGGAGACGATGGCTTCTGGTGGAGAACCGATGGACGCAATTACGGTTGGACCTTTCGTTAGCTCAGCGAATAGGTGCGCCGGACGCGGTGCTGTGAACGTGACAACGGCATCGGCGCGAGCCTGAATAGCCGCGCCTTCAACCGGCTTGTCAGGTGGTTCGAGGTTTGAGGCGACGGCATTTTGCGGATGCATAGCTTCGGCGTCGGCTCCCGAGGGAATATCTACAGAAACAATCACCGCCGAAGCGCTATTCATCTTCTCGATTGCCGCCGCATACAGCGGACTCACAGGGGGGCGAAAGCCGGTGCCGAGAACGGCGTCAACGATCAAGTCCGAGGCAAATATCTCCGACGCCTGAGGCGACTCTAGCTCGCCCGTATTCCGAACGATCAGGGGAGCTTTTAGCCGGTGCTTCACTGACGACCGCTGCGGGCTGACCAGGTTCTGAAATGCCGCCGCCGCGTCCCCGCGCAATTCTTGAGGATCACACAATAACAAAACCCGCACCGCGCGGCCTGTTTCATTCAGCTTGCGGGCGGCGACGAATCCATCACCGCCGTTGTTGCCCTTGCCGCAGACGACGGCAATACGCTCTGCCTGCGAATATTCGGAGAGAACAAAATGTGCGACCGCAGAGCCGGCGTTTTCCATCAGCGTGGTCGATGCAACGCCAAAGCGTTCCGAGGTGGCACGATCGATCTCCCGCATTTCTGCCGCGCTTACTATTTTCATAGGAGCATATCGACCATACAAAAACCGAGTATAGACCGTGAAACAATTTCTCTGCGGCTGCGTCGCATCCCGTCGCGCAACTCGACATCACCTTGTAGCGAGCACTTGCGAGTTGCTACGATGCTCATACATGCCAACTTTCATTTCACATCCTACGCGCATCGAATCAGCTGGAAACAAACCCAAGATCATTGAGGAATACATTGGCCGAGTCAACACATCGACTGTTGGCGCTAGCGTCGCCCGCATGCGGAGTCCGGAAGGATGGGAGGAGCCGGCACAGACGCCGGAATTTGACGAATACACGATCGTGTTGCAGGGAACGCTCCATGTGCAACATAAGTCCGGCGAGATGGACGTCACTGCGGGGCAAGCCGTGATCGTTAATCGCGGAGAGTGGATCCGCTACTCCACTCCGTTTGCAGGGGGCGCCGAATATGTCGCCGTTTGCCTGCCCGCATTTTCGCCAGATTCAGTGCATCGGGAAGACCAATAGTCATGGGGAAACCCCTGCTTTTCGTAAAGAGGTATATCTTACTCAACCGTCTGGTCTTCCTAGCTTGTGACTTACTCCGGCCATCATTATCTCTGTACGATCGCGCTAATGCATCGCGGAGCGAAAGAGTTTACAATCGTAACTTCACGAAAACTCTAGCCCACTCGAGGTATGCATGAAACTTTCTGTGGTCATGCCGGTCTACAACGAGCGGGCCACTCTACGCGAGGTGGTGCAGAAAGTTCTGTCCGTTCCCATCGAGATCGAACTGCTTTGCGTTGATGACGGTTCGAAGGACGGCTCGCGCGAAATTCTTGCTGAATTGCAGTCCCAGCATCCCCAGATTCGTGTCGTTTTACAACCGTACAACATGGGCAAGGGTGCGGCATTACGGCGAGGCATTCAAGAGGCGACTGGAGACTTCGTCATTATTCAGGACGCTGATCTCGAGTACGATCCAGCGGAATATCCCGAAATGCTTTCTCCCTTAATTCAGGGCAAGGCCGACGTTGTATTTGGATCGCGATTTCTAGGTAGTGCCCCGCATCGCGTGTTGTATTTCTGGCATTCCGTCGGGAATCGGCTGTTAACCCTGCTATCGAATTGCCTCACTAACATCAATCTTTCCGATATGGAGACCTGTTACAAGGTTTTTCGACGGGAAATAATTCAGTCGATCCCGATCGAAGAAAACCGCTTCGGCTTCGAGCCTGAGATCACCGTAAAAGTCGCGAGGCGACATCTGCGCATTTACGAAGTAGGCATCAGTTATTGGGGTCGCACGTACGAGGAAGGCAAAAAGATTGG
>PLBX01000286.1:0-465 GCA_003135495.1 Acidobacteriaceae bacterium
CAGTTGCGCGTGCTGAAAGCACTGGGGAGCCTCCTTCCAGCGCATGGTGCGATTCTTGAGAAGGGAATCCCGGATAAAACGTTTTGAGAGGGTTGCTAACCTCGAAAGGGACGACAATGAGGCTGTTCAGCTTCCGTGCCTGTGTTCTGAGTTCCACCACACTGGTTCTTCTATCGTTTTCCCGACCTGCAGCGGCGGCAAACTCTTATTGCCCTGGCTGTGTGGCCGCCATTGCGGGAGTAGGAGTTGGCGTTGGAGTAGGGGTTGGCGTCGCCATTTACTTCATACACCGCAGCCACACCTCGCTAACGGGATGTGTCCAACAGACCGACAATGGACTCAGCTTGACTGCGAAGGATGGCAACATCTATTCATTGGTGAATGCGCCGAATGAAGTGAAGGCTCGTGAACGTTTGTCCCTGCGGGGCCATAAAATCAAATCACCTTCCGGGCGTACCTTTCGGG
>PLBX01000286.1:501-4432 GCA_003135495.1 Acidobacteriaceae bacterium
GGGCTTCCTAATGCAAAGATTTTTCGGTCATTTTCTGGTGAGTGAGTTTTTCAACAGCCACAGTACCCGTTGAGGGTGAGGGCGAACTCCTCAATAATGTGCCAAGGGGCTGTGACCGGAGGAACAGTTTTGGCGTCTAGCTCTTCATTGGGAATTTCGTTAGCCATTGCTCAGCTCCTTCACCCTGGAGGACTTCCTCTACGCCGCCTTCTTTGCAGCACGTATCTTCACCCACCGTGCCTTCTGTGCCGCCGCAATCTTCCTGCGGGCTGATGCCGACATAGTACGCTTGGCAGGTGACTCACCTGTTGATTTCGTTACCGGGGCCGCTGGCTGCGACTGTTTCCGCACACTCGCCCATCGCGCTTTCTGTGCTAGTGCCATTTTTCGACGTGAGGCTGCGGAAATAACTCGGCTCGATTGACTTGACTTATGCAACACACTCGCACCGTTCAAGGATTCGATCCCAGAAATGATCTGATCTAACTTCTCAATTTCTATTTGCGCTTGGCTGCGCTTTGCTCGAAGCTCCTTAAGCGCATTTTCTAAATTGGACATTGTCCCCCCTCGGGATTTTTAAGACGGTTAATTGTATAGGAGGGAGATCGCTTTAGGCTGACGGGAGTGGGGTTTGAAGCACAGGATGTTACTCGTACTTTCCGTCGTCAAGTTTGGTGGATGTTCAGACAAAACGGTGCTCGTCGATGGATGAGGTCTAGCGGCGAGCTTGCAATAGAACGGATTCCCGATGATAGTCAAGAAACTGTTTTTGACCTTGACTAAACGTTCCCACGCTAATGACGCGATCCGTCGCCAATCCCATTCGTTTCAAAGACGGGGCGTGCGCAACGGGAGAAACAATAACTATGCCGGAATCTTCGAAGCCGATGAAACCGCGATCAAAGAGGTGATCCATTGTTGGAGTCAACAAAAGTCCGTTTTCGCCGTTGAGCCGCTCCTCATTGCTTGAATCGCGCCAGGGCTTGCAGTGGCTGGCTCGCAAATGGATTGGGTTCGTAACGCCGGTGATCCTGCATCGGTTTTCAACCTGCATGACCCGCTGCTTGAACAGACCCTGTCCCCGTCGCGCCACGATCAGTGCTTCACGTTCGGTGTCCGGAAGTTGCGGATCAGATTCGATCTTGGACTCGATGTGGTGCTCCCACATTTCCAGATCAGCATCTTCGGACTGCATGGGTGTCTGGAGCGTCAATTCTGGCGATCAAAGTGCCATCTGCCTGCATGTGTTACCTTCCTCGTCCAGAGGCGAGGCTATGAAACAAACAAAAGGGATCGAATTGCCAGCGTCATTCGTGGTCACGGTATCACACGCGGGGGCAGAAATTCTGCCGACGACGCAAGCGGAGAACGACATCCTGACTGTTGCTGAAGTCGCTGAACTACTCAAGTGCAAACCATCGTCGATTTACAATCTGACCCGCATTCGCACTCGGACAAGATATGAGAATCCAATTCCAGTCCTGCGGCTCCCGATGGGTCTCCGGTTCCGTCGATCATCAGTTCTCGCGTGGTTGAAGTCGCAAGAAACGACGAGTGCTGCTTAGAGTTTTCAGATTCCTGCGCAACGACTGGTTCGGTCGCGGTGAGCGATTTACGGGGACCAAAAATAAATCGTTGCAGAGGTGGGGATGGACAGATTGCAAGTCAATCTCAAGCCTTCAGCAAACGCTTATCGCAGCCCAAACTTGACCAACATGGGGCCAAGGGTTTCAGGCTGGCTTGTAGTCCTTCATTCTGTTCTGAAGGACAGGGTCGAGGAATTGTAGCTTGGAGCTACAACTCAGGGCCCGATATCCGCTGTGGTTCTAATGATTGAATTGACGGGAAGAGATCGTTCTTTCATCTTGCCGATGTTACTTGTCGTGGGAATTGCGACGCTAGTAGCACGTAGCGTCGATGCACGATCGATTTACGATGCGCGGCTGACGGACGAAGAAATTGAACAACGACAGAAGCAGAGGGACCTGCCCTCTCAGGAAGCCTCTGCAATAACGGCACAAGGTTCCTTTCAAGCCTGACGGCCCCACGCCCGCTGGCGTGGGTTCCCCTTTGGGGAACGCGAGAATTGCATCGAAAATATATTCGGAAGCAGTCTTAGAGTTCCGTGTACTCAGGAATAAAGTCCTTAAAGAGACCTGTACCGAGATACATTCTGCGTACGGGGATGTGATCAGCATTCTTGCTCGATCTGGCCCAGTCCCAGGCAGGAGCGATCTCTGAAGTTGCGAAATAGCGGGTCTCGGCCTGAAGAACAGCAGTTCCGGCGAGAAGGACAGCCACCACTTCTTCCCATTTGTCAGCACCGACCACCGCCATTCGCGCGATATGATCGGTGTATTTCTGGAGGAAGCGCATCTCGTTCCAACGTGCTTTCCAATCCGCACCCTCCATCTCCGAAAGGTCCGCGAGGATCCCGATCGGCCGCTCTTTCCTTTCTTTGATGAGGAATTCGATCTGCGGCACAAATGCCTTGACTTCACCGCCGCTAATCTTTCCGACAACCTTGAACCCGAAAGCAACTCCCCTGCTTTCCTTAAGTCTTTCAATCATCGCCGTCATTCTCCTTTAACTTCGCTTGCAGAGCGAAATCCTGATTTAGCAGTCTAGCCGCATACTATTGTCCGATGGAGCCGTTCCGGTGGACGCGCTGTCCCCCAAAGAAGCGACGACGCACCATGCTTTGGCCAAGCAGAAGAAGGATGACTGCCAGGACAATTACAAACACGAACTGTCCAATTCCGAATGAGGGCGGCTTCGATGACCCGTCGTTTCCCGTCTTCAAACTGTATCGCTCCTTCACTCCGCGTCATGTCCCACTACTATGATCAGGCCGTAGTTCGTTCTGAGCCAGACTTAACATACAAGCGTCGTACGGGAAATCACGGGCGCGCCTCCGATAGGAAATGTCGATAAGCGGCTAGGACGTGTTTCCGCCTTCATCGTGTGCCGCCAAGAAAAGGAAATCTGTATCATTTTTGACACCCACATGCCACTGCCTGAGAAGTGCCCCGTGGGCGACTCATAGAGTCGGTTCTCCGCAGACCGATCGATGATTTACCCCGCCCGTTTCCATGGGATATCCCTGCCTGGAGCTTGCGGAGAAGGTTCGGATTCAAGCTCTCGTTCAGCTATTTCCTGACAACGCAGGCAGCAATCGGTCCACGGCAACGCCTCCAATCTCTTGCGCGGAATATCACTGGCACAGGCAACACAGATGCCGTACGTGCCGTCAGCAATTCGCCGAAGCGCCGCTTCGATCATTCGGACCAGGCGCCTGCGCTGGCTGGTTTGCTGGAATAGAGATTCTTTAGCGATGCTGCCGATGGATTGGTCGCCAGTGTCTTGCGGAGAGTCAACATCCAACCCCTGTGTTTCGCTTGCCAACCGACCGAGGAGCCGGACAGCATCTTCCCGCCGGGATTCAAGCTTCCACCGGTATTGCTGAATCTGTGCTTTTTCCATAGTCTTCACAATTCCTCCAGTTGTGTGACAAAGACTCCATACGAGTGAGGGCAGTGGCCTCGGCGTGTTCAGAGCCAGGGTCCGTCCCCCTTCCGCTACAGAGTCGACCCTATGCGTCCAGGTCCTCGAAAGCATCTTCTGGTCGTTCCGAGTTACGAAGATACGAGTCAAAAAAACGAAGCAGGAACGGCGTCTGGCTCCCTATGCCCGCAAACAACAAGACTGGGACGTCCGGCTTGATCCGCTTCATCTCCGCACGCACGGCGATGTCAGTAGCATCCGGCAAGTCGTATTCCAGAAGAACGCCGTCAATATGCAGATCAGTCAGTAGGCGCAGGCCTTGGCCGCCAGTTGTTGCCGCCATGACCTCGTAACTCAAAAAGGACTGTACGCATTGCAGGCGATGATGACGCTCGCACGGCGATATCAACAAGGAGCCATTAAAGTT
>PLBX01000206.1 GCA_003135495.1 Acidobacteriaceae bacterium
GATCCATGCGCCCGAGAAAATAGTGGTCATCCTGCGGAACCGGCCCCAGTTGCGGATCCTGCGTTAGATTCTGGAGATAGGTCTCAACGATCGGAGTGCGCGGCGAAAGGAACTTGATCAAGTCCTTCTCACGCAGAATCACCCGATCGATGACCTGATTCATCGTGGTTGGGGGCTCAAGGTTAGCTGGCTGCGCTGAAGCCGGCTGTGCTGCTGAGACGGACTGAGGATTCTGAGGCGCTGCCGCCGATTGCTGCGCCGCCGCCGCTAATGACATCGTCAGCAGAACCAAGACCATCCATTTCATGTTGCGCATAACTCTCATCTCCAAAAATTCAGTATGCCAATTGAAATACAACGTGCACGACTGCGGTGGAATCGATTGCTTGTCCGTTCCGTAACGCAGGTTTAAAACGCATTTTGTTAGCCGCCGCTATTGCTGTCTCGTCCAATCCATGGCCAAGTCCGCGTACTACTCGATTCACATGCAATTGTCCGTTCGCCTCGAAAGTGACTTCGAGTAAGACTTCGCCCTCCAGCTTCAGGTTCCTCGCCTCTACAGTGTAAGCGGGATTTGGCTTGAAGGTGATTTCAACTGAGGTACTTGGCAGGCCCGTATCCATGCGCTGCGCATGAGGAGTATTTTGTGCGACCTCCTGCGTTCCGAAGCCGGAACTTTGCACTCCCGCACTGCCGCGTCCGCTTCTGCGCCCGTCTCCCTGACCGCCGGTGGCGATGCCGCTGCCGAAATCGGCGCTCGCAACCGTTCCTTTAATTCCTTTCGCTCCGCCTGATCCGTTGCCTTGTCCCGGGCCTACTGGCATGTCGAAGGCTCCGGCGGTTGAAGCGATGAGTTTTCCATTTGGCTTGCTGTGTTCGCTTGGCTTGAGCCCGTTCGGATCGCCAAATCCGCCGGTCTGAACTTTTTCAATTGGAGCATTCACTGTTGGAGTAACAGAACTTCCTTGAAATTCTCCCGTGTGGATGAGAACCGGGCGCGCGCCGCTGGTTGCTTTTAATACGGCAGGCGCGAAGTTGTTTATCGTCACCTTGGGCGGTTCGATTTCCTGCTGCTGCGGTTTGGGAGTGCGGACTTCCTGTGGCACTACTAATTTCGGCGATTGAAAGATGGGCTCCGGCGGCAATAGCTTGGCATGTATTGGCAGAGGCTTTGGCTTAGGCAGTGCCTCTGGCCGCAAAGACGGGCGTGGGACCAATTCTGTGACGCGATAAATTGGAGTGATCAGCAGCGTATCGGGCATGATGATGCCAAAGAAAATAAGAAACAGAATCAGCGCCGAAACGATTCCGTAGCTGGTCGCAAAGGTGCGCCAATCCCACTTCTTTTCAGGCAGCAAGCCGAGTTCAAAATTGCGATCGTACGTTGGCATAAGACTCCAAAAGGGGCCCAGGCTGGGGAGAGCGCTTGGCTTGGAATATTCACCTTATGGGAGATTGGGCAGGGGGTAAACGTGTCGCTTGCGGCTGTCCTTTGGTAACCACGGCGGGAGATCGCTCGAGCGGGCGAATTACTTTGGTGACGTAGCCCGAGTCCGCGCAAAAAGGAAGAAGACGGGAACGCCGGCCAAAATCACAAGGCATCCGCCCACGGAACTCTTCAGATTGTCGGTGAAGGTGTAGTAAAGAAGAGCTGCGGAAACCACGATAAAAAGCGCCGGGATTACGGGATAACCCCAGACACGATAAGGGCGCTCGGCTAAAGGCTCACGCTGTCGAAAAACAAAAACTGTGCTGCCAGTAACCATATAGAAAAGCCATTCCGCAAAAATCGCGAGAGAAAAAAACTGGCGAAAACTGCCACCGAGGAGCAACAGAATGATTGCCAGTCCGCACTGCACGATAATCGCGATCGAGGGAGTGCGAAAGCGGGGATGAACCTCAGCGATTGACTTGAAGAAATATCCGTCACGGGCCATGGCGAAAGGCACGCGTGCGCCACTCATGATGGACCCGTTGAGGGTGACAAGCATCGAAACCGCCATGCCTGCCGAGACCAAGCCGGCGCCCAGGTGCCCCAGCACGAGTGCTACCGCGTCTGACGCGGGGCGTTGCGAAACGGCCACAGCTGCCGCCGGCAGTACATATTGAACCGCGGCGTTCACCAGGATGTAGAGCGCGCCCACCGTGGCTACGCCCCAAATTAATGCGAGCGGAATATTGCGCTGCGGATTTTTTATTTCGCCCGCCACCATGTTCAGATCGTTCCAGCCGTCATAAGCCCAAAGGGCAGCGACCAGCGCGGCGAAAAATCCAGCGATGCCGCCTTTCGCGCCGCTAAACTCAGTGGCGAAGTTCGCCCACGTTCCTGCGCTGTAAGAGAATCCGACTGCGACAATCCCCAGGATGATTGCAACCTTGAGTAGTGTGAAAAGGAACTGAAATTCTCCTGCTCGGCGAACGCCAATGTAGTTGAGCCATGAAATTAGAACGGTCGCGCCCACTGCTACTACTTGTCCGTAAGTGACCGTGAAAGTGTGCGCGGTTGAACTGCCGGAAAACACGCTATAGGAAAAAAATATCTGTGAAAAAAAAGAAAAGATGGGGAAGGTTTGAAGAATTCGCACGAGTCCGGTCGTGATCGTCGCAATGGACGCCGGCTTGGCGATTAAAAAAGTTGTCCACGAGTAAAGAAATCCTGCGAGTGGTCCATAAGCATCGCGCACATACACGTACTCCCCGCCCGCCTGCGGCTTCATGGCGCCGAGTTCGGCGTAGGTAAGTGCCCCGAAGAAAGAGAGCAATCCGCCGACCATCCAGGCGAGATATACGAGGCGGGCCGAGCCCACTGCCTGCATCATTTCGGCGGGAACGAGAAAAATTCCACTGCCTATGATGGTTCCCACCACCACCGCGCCGGCGTGGGACAAGCGAAGATCGCGCGCTAGTTCCGGGCGAAGTTGGCTGTCGTTTGCGCGTTTGGGCATGTTCTCTCTGTTTTCTCCGCGATTCAAGCTTTTGCTTCATCCCTCCACAGGAGGCTTGCAGCGTATCCCATGGCAAACGTCACGGACGTCCCAGTAACTACCCACCACGTCCACGCGACACTGGAGCCGAGCCACAAATAAAGCTCAATCGCAAGTCCCGCGCCCATGCCCACTATTGCCCCGCACTGATTCGCGCGTTTCGTCAGCACTCCCAGCAGAAACACTCCGAGCAGCGCGCCATAAGCCACGGACGCGATTTGCAACCCGACTTCCACCACTCGCCCTACCCGATGCAGCGCCAGCACCGCCAGCCCGAATAGTACGAGCGCCCATCCGACGGTCGCCAACCGCGCCAGCCGCAGCCGCGTTTCTTCACTCGCAGTGGCGCGAAACTGAAGATAGAAATCCACAATCGAACTCGATGACAGGGAATTCAGCGCCGCGCTCAAGTTCGACATCGCCGCCGCAAGAATGGCCGCGATCAGCAGCCCCGCGATCCCATGAGGCATGCGGCTCACTATGAACGTGGGATAGATCCTGTCCGCCCGCCCAAACGCAGATGACGGGACCCGGTAGTAGGCAAACAGCATCGCGCCCACAAGAAGAAACAACGCAAACTGAAAGAAGATTGCGACTCCACTCGACAGCAATGCCAGTACCGACTGCCGCTGATTCCGCGCTGCCAGCAATCTTTGCACGATGAGCTGGTCGGTGCCATGACTGGCCGTCAAAAAGAACGCGCCGCCGATAATGGCGCACAGCGTATAAGGTTTCGCAAAGTTCAAGTGCGGCCAATGCGTCGATATCACGGGATCGTAAAAGTGAAGATCGAACACCTGGAACTTGTGCATCTCCGCCGCAATTGACTGCACGGAACCCCATCCGCCCGGCACAAGATGGAGAATCGTGATCAGCCCCACTAGCGTTCCGCCGACATACACAAAGGTCTGCACGACATCGGTCCAGATCACCGCCGCGAGGCCACCCTCAAACGTATAGATCAAAGTCAGCAGCGTGATGATCGCGATCGAAGCGATTTCGCCGGTGCCCAACGCAATCGATACCACGATCGACACGGCATAGACCCGCACCCCCTCAGCTGCTGCCCGCGTCAACAGAAACAGGCCCGCCGTTATCGTCCGCAGGTCGGACCCAAACCGCCGCTCAATCAACTGATAAGCCGTATACAACTCGCCGCGAAAATACTGGGGCAGCAGCACAAAACTAATAATGACGCGCCCGATCATATATCCCATCACCACTTGCAGAAACGTAAAGTTCGAATCGTAAGCAAGGCCGGGGATGCTGATGATAGTCAGGGTGCTGGTTTCCGCCGCCACAATAGACAAGGCAATGGCCCACCACGGAATGTCGCGATCGGCGAGAAAATAATCCCGCATCGTGCGCTGACGTTTGCGGAACCGCAGCCCGAAAAGGGTGATGCCGACCAGGTAAACCGCGACAATCAGCAGGTCGATCCGATTCAAACCCAAGCGATTCCTTCCGTCTCTGACCGTGAACTTCACTGTAGAAACGCGGCTTTGCCACGCCTCACGCAGAGCCTGACAGTTCGCAGCATTGTACAGGCATGGTCCGTGGGATTTTTTCAAAAATCGTATCAAGCCAACCTGTGTTAGAAATAGCGCGATGGCCTTCTATCTTGGCATCGATGCAGGCGGCACCAAGACGCGGTGCGTTGTGGCGGATGAAACCACGATTCTTGCCAGGGTAATAGCCGGCGGAAGCAACATCATTCGGCTTGGTGAATCTCAGGCCGGGAATGTTTTGCGCGGCGCGGTTCAACAAGTCTGCGCCACAGCGAGGATTTCTCCGGGACAAATTCGCGCTTGCTGTATTGGAGCGGCCGGTGCGGCAAGGCCGGAGATAGCGGCAAAAATTCGCAGCATCTTCTCCGAGGTTGGGCTTACCAACATTGAAGTTGTAGGCGACTCCGTGATCGCCCTCCACGCTTCTTTCGGCGCGGGGCCCGGAGTAATCGCTATTGCCGGCACTGGCTCCATTGCGTACGGACGTGGCGCCGACGGCCACACCGCACGTGCTGGAGGATGGGGATTCGCCATCTCCGACGAAGGCTCTGGACATTGGATTGGGCGGAGCGCCGTCTCGCAAATCTTGAATGCCCATGATCGCGGCCAGGAAACAGCGCTTACTCGGTTGGTGTTGCGAACGTGGAAACTCGACTCCATCGATGATCTCGTGCGGGAGGCTAATTCGATACCCCGGCCAGATTTTCCGCGCCTGTTTCCGGTCGTTCTTCGCGCTGCCGAAGAGGGCGATAGGGTCGCTCGCGAACTGCTCACCGAAGCGGGACAAAAGTTGGCTGCGCTCGTGTCGATAGTCATCCGCCGGCTCTTACCGCAGTTGCGAGAGAAGCATCTGGCGGGAGGTTTGCCTGCAGGAGAGATGCTGCCGGTAGCAACCACGGGCAGCGTCTTTCGCCAGTCTAAAGACGTGCGGCAGGTGTTTTGCGACGCGCTGCAAAAGACTTTTCCGGGCATTAACGTGCGCCAGGATTTCGCCGAACCCGTTGCAGGCGTACTGGCGCGGGCTCGCAAACTAAGAGTTATCTAAAGCGTTGCGCTGGCAGAAGACGTGGTTGTAAATTCCCGAAGAAGAAAAGTCTGAAGACAGAATGTCCGGCAAGGTGAATTCCGACAAGAAAATTCTCGAGCCTGAGCCAACTGAGCCGACAAGAGAAACAGTTGACAAGTCCGCAGTTGCTGAATGGCTACGCGCCGCCGCTGGTCCATCTTTAAGCGAGGATCTGGCCCTCGCCCTTCTGAAGCGCGCCGACTTGCCTGCGGACGTGCTCGAAAGTCTGGCCAAAAACACGAATGCACTTAAGAGCCGCAAAGTAAAAATCGCGCTGGTCGGCCATCGACATACGCCGCGTCATGTCTCCGTTCCGTTGGCTCGCCAGTTGTACACCTTCGAATTGATGCGAGTTGCGCTCTCGCCCATCGTTCCTGCCGATATAAGAATTTCCTTCGACGATATCCTGATCTCGCGCCTGAAGACAGTCACGCTAGGAGAACGCATGACGCTGGCCCGCCGCGCCACCGGCAAAGTAGCCGCCGCACTATTACTGGATGTAGAGGATGGCGACAGGAAAACTCTAACGGACGATGCTGGGAAATTCGATAGTAGGAAATTCGGTAACGGGAAAAGATTCAATACTAAATCTCTGTCGCTGGAGACGCGAGTGATGCAAACCGCGCTTGAAAACCCAAGGTTGACTGAAGCTATGGTTATCAGTTCGGTGCTCCGCCCTATGGCCAAGGCCGCATTAGTGAGTGCGGTTGCAAAGCATCCAAAGTGGTCCAAGCGCAGAGAGATCCGATCTGCTCTTCTGCGGACAGAGCATCTGTCCCTGGCAAATGCCCTTAAGTTCGGCGGCGAAATTGCTGCTCCGCAGCTTCGCGAAATACTTGCCAGTTCGCGCCTTCCAGTCTCAACCAAAAATCAGCTGCTTCGGGAGAGCGACGCGCGCGACGGCGCATGTTAGCGTTTATCGGCCGTACAACGAACCGCATTTAAGCGGCGAATGAGGAGTTATCGAGATGAATAAATTCGCGACGGCGTTTCTCATACTGCTTTTTTTCGCATCGCCTTCTGGCGCCACGAAACAAAAAACTCTGAAGGGGGAAGAACTCCTACGTCAACTCGAGGCCAACTTCGCTGCGGACGTTGCGCTGCATGGCCACGAGGCGTTCATCACCTACTTTGCGGAAGATGGCGTGGAAGTTGTGGATGGCGGCGGCTTCGACAATAAAGATGCGATGCGCAAACAGCCTCCATGGCCGGAAGGGACAAGCCTTACGTGGACGCCCATCAAGGCGGGGATGGCGGCATCAGGCGACCTTGGATACACCTATGGCAACTACATCTACACTGCCAAAAATAAAGAAGGAAAGCTCGTGACCAGCTATGGCAAGTACACTTCGATCTGGAAAAAGCAGAAGGATGGTCAGTGGAAAGTAGTTGTTGACGTGGGAAATTCCAGCCCGTCCCCGAAGTCTGGGAAATGAGTGCCGCTGATCTCGGGCAGTTGCTCTATGCCATGCGGTGATCAGGCTGCAGCTTTGGCGCGGATCGCTGACATGAGGTTTGCTGTAGTTTTTACCTCCATGCCGTAGCGTTCCCCGCCACGCACGATGGGACCGCCGATGGCGTCTAATTCAAGCTGTCTGCCAGCCACAACATCTTTTTGCATGGAACTGCGCATGGCTGTAGGAACGCCCTCGAACACGGCCTGAATCTGCGCTGCCACCAGATCCGCGCCGCTCGCATTTGCCACCGCGCAGGCCTCGGCAACTGCGGATTTCAAGTTCTGCCGCCACGACTCATCCGCGAGGACTTCCCCTATGTTCATGCCCGACGCCGACGTTACCAGCGCGAAAGGGGCGAGGAAACAGAGCTTATTCCATAGAAGTGTTTGCTCATTTGGCATGAATTGGCAGGTAAAGCCAAGCTTACGCAATTTCTCGACGATTGTTCCCAGCAAAGGCTCGCCGCTGCTGGTGAGATTCAACCGGACGAATGGAGAGCGCTGAACAAATTCTCCGGGAGCGCTTCGTTCCGCTTCCACGGCTATCGTTGCCGGAATTACACTTTCCTTTCCAAAGCGCTTACGCAGCACTTCAACATGATCAACTCCATTCGACAAGGGGACGACGTGGCGCGGCGATTGCTTTACAGTTTCGAGCGCAGCTTGCAGTTGATATGTCTTGGTTGCGATCCATAGCACGTCAACCGGCTCCTCCAGTGTGGTAACGGCTCGTGCCGGCGCTGTTATTGCTTCGACGCCAGAGGGACGCTCCAGCGACAAGTTGCTCGGGTAGGCCGCCAGCTTTTCAGCCCGGACGATCACGACGACGTCTTCGCCGATGGATGCCAGAACTGTGCCAACCAGACCGCCAATTGCTCCCGCCCCCAATATTGCATGTTTCATACGGCTCTCCCGAAAAGGAATAGCTATTCTTTGATGCGATCGCAGTCAGCCTGGACTCGCCTTTACGCTCCGCACGCAAATCTGTCACACTGGCCACGCACCTCTGCCATCACCAACCTATGGGCAAGATTCACGTTCTACCGGAGAGAGTTGCCAACCAGATCGCCGCCGGCGAAGTGGTGGAGCGTCCTGCGTCGGTAGTGAAGGAATTGCTGGAGAACGCGCTGGACGCTGGATCCACTCGCATTCGTATTCAGATCGAGGCGGGCGGGAAAAAACTGATCCAGATTACGGACAACGGCTGCGGCATGGTGCGCGACGATGCCATGCTGGCCTTCGAGCGCCANNGATTTGTTGAGCATATCGACTTTGGGATTCCGCGGTGAGGCTCTTCCTTCCATCGCATCGGTGGCACGGCTGCACCTTGAAACCCGCGCGGCTGATGAAGCTGCAGGAACCGTCCTCGAAATTAATGGCGGCAAGATGATCCGCGTGGAAGAGGCGGGGTTGCCATTGGGAACATCGATCACAATTCGCGATCTTTTTTTTAATGTGCCAGCACGTAAGAAATTCCTACGAGCGGAATCGACTGAACTCTCG
>PLBX01000433.1 GCA_003135495.1 Acidobacteriaceae bacterium
CTACCGGGCTGCGGCGGCGTCTCCCATACCGCATCTGGATTGGGAACAGCACATCCAGGCCGGCATCAAAGACGCGAAGACGGCCATCTCCTCGGGGAACGCAATCGCTGCGAGAGCGCAGTAGGACAATTCAGAAGCCCACACAATGCAAAGCGAAGCTACTCGGTGAGTGTGTGGCAGAGGAGGCTGGTGTCGTCGGAGATGATGCCGGCGACGCCGGACTTTGCGAAATGCTGCATGTCGGTCGGCGCGTTCACGGTCCAGACCAGAATTTTTCTCCTGGCATCGCGGAGTTGGCGGAGCAGGGCGTCGTCGATCAGCTTGCAGTTCGGAATTACATATTCGACCGGGAGATCTGGCCAGGCGTGCAGTTGAGCTTTCGTCTCGCAGATCAGGCCCAGGGGAACCGCGGAATCTTCGGCGTGGAGAGCCCGCAGCACCTGCGGCAGAAACGAAGACACCACCAATCCGCGGCGGGGCGGATGCTTTCGCAGCAACGCTACCGTAATATTTTCCAGCCCCGAAACTTTGAGTTCTATATCCAGAAATGCCCGGTCCTGATAACGGGCAAGCACGTCGTGCAACTGCGGCAGAGCGGCCAATTGCTCGGTAGAGGCGCGCGCAATCTCAAGGCTGCCGATCTGTGGGTCGTGACATACCACCGGTTTTCCGTCTACCGAGAGCCGCAGGTCGAATTCGAAGCCGTCGCAGCCATCGGCTAGAGCTTGATCGAACGAAGCCAGGGTATTTTCCGGAATCGACTTCTGGGCGCGGGCGCCACGGTGACCGAGAAGAAGCGGGCGAGGCATGCGTGGAGAATCAGTCGAGATCGAAGTCTCGAATCGGCTTGCCGGTGTCGGGAGTTTCTTTCGCCTTGCGCACGGCCTCCTGAAATTTTTTCTCCAGCAAGTCGGAGGCGTGCTTTTGGGCTTCGACCGACTGCTGGAAGATCGATTCCCGGCGGCTGTCCTGCTCGCGCATGGACTTGGCCGCAGCTTCCATGTCATTGAACATTTTTGGCTTTACGGCGGCAGTGTGGGCGATGACGGCGCGAGCCGCAGTGTCGACCTTAAGCACCGCACTGCAGCAGGGACACGTTATTTCGAAATTGGGTGGATTCTTCGCCATTTGAGCGAATGATACCGCAAAAGCAGTTCTCAGTTCTCGGTTCTCAGTTCTCAGAAAACCAATCCGCAATCGGCAACAGGATGGGATATATTCTTCGACCACCTGCAACAACAGAATCGCGCCACGGTTGCGGAAGTCGCAGGCAAACGCTACTGGGTAGCGTCCGAGCGCGAACCATGGTTTCGAACAATTCATCGTGTAGAGACGGGGCTGGCGCCGTCTCCCCCCTCAAATCATAGCGGTGACGATGGCAACAGAGACGCGGCAAACCGCGTCTCTACTGTAACGTTTGATGATGCAGTGTTAACCGCCGTGCAGGGCTGGATGCCGCATCTCGGCCCCACCACCGCTACTGAGATAGGCGAATTACTTGGCCTTCCGGCTTCCGAAATTGAGAAAGCTCTTCTGCGCATGGAAGCGAATGGATCGATTCTGCGTGGACAGTTTCGCCCATCCATTTCTCGGCCGTCTTTGGCCACAGCCGGCGCGGCGCCTGAAATCGAGTGGTGCGAGCGGCGTTTGCTGGCGCGAATCCATCGACTCACGGTCGCCACGCTGCGAAAGCAGATCGAGCCCATAACGCGGGCGCAGTTTATGCGCTGGCTGCTCCGCTGGCAGCACGTGGCTCCAGGNNCGGATGGGGCCGCCTGTCGCCGCATCCCGCGACGCTTGAAGCCATGGGAACTGATGCGAATGGCAATGTTAATGAGAGCCGGCGTCGCGTAATCCCCACGCGAGTTGCCCCAATTGCATTCTTCGTTCGCGAAGATGCCGACTGGCTCCGCCCGCATCATCCCGGAGCCGAGGATTCTTCTACTTCATTCTTGAGTCCCGTGGCACAAGAGGTGCTGCAACTTTTGAAGCAGCGAGGCGCGTTATTTTTTCCGGACATGGTACGCGCCACCGGGCGGCTGAAGGCTGAAATTGAAACTGGACTCTGGGAATTAGTCGCGGCTGGTCTCGTAACGGCCGACGGCTTCGAAAATCTGCGNNCAGGTGAAATATTTGTCCACGACGTCGCTGTTGACGCCGACGGCTTCGAAAATCTGCGCGCCTTGGTGACTCCAAAGAGCACGACTGGCAAAGTCAGGCGGCCGCGTCACGCGCCCGGACGCTGGTCTTTGTTACACACCGATGGCGCGGATCGCGACCAAAGTGTTCAATCCTGTTGCTGGATGCTGTTGCGGCGCTACGGAGTAGTGTTTCGCGATCTGCTGGTTCGTGAGACGAATCTGCCGCGCTGGCGTGAATTGCAAATCGGATATCGCCGATTAGAAGATCGCGGCGAAGTGCGCGGCGGCCGATTTGTCGACGGATTTTTAGGCGAGCAATTTGCCTTGCCCGAAGCAGTCGAATCCTTGCGCGCTCAACGCAAACAATCCATGACCGGCGAACGCATGACCGGCGAGCGCGTGACCGGCGAACGAATCGTGATTGCAGCCGCCGATCCGCTGAACCTTGTCGGAATTATTGTTCCCGGCGAGCGCATTCCCGCAATCTCCGGCAGAAGCGTCACCTACCGCGACGGCGTCTGGGAAGCGCAAGCCGCATTGCTGGCCACCGCTCTCGGAGATTAAGCAACACCGGATATTATGTCATCCTGAGCGCAGCAACCAGCATCGCGAAGCGAGGCTGGGTGCGAAGTCGAAGAGCCTGCCTGAGCGGAGTCGAAGGGACCCCTACTCTAACCATCTCACTATTGCGACGGCGTTACGGCAGCTTCAACTTAAGCAGCGCTTGCGGATCGAGATACACGCCTTGCCAGCGTACCGCAAGATGAAGATGCGGCCCTGTGGCCCGCCCCGTGCCGCCGCTGATTCCAATCTCCTGTCCCTTGGCAACGTCATCGCCTTCCTTCACCGTAAATTTCGATAGGTGAAGATAAAGACTCAGCAGGCCCTGGCCGTGATCGATCACCACAAAATTCCCCTCGAAAAATAAAGGGCGAGCTAAGATGACGCGCCCGCTATTTATGGCGGCGACGCTGGTCCCGCTGGGCACGCGAAAATCCAACCCCTCATGCGTGCTCTGCACCGTCCCGTTAAAAACCCGCTGAACTCCGAACACGTCTGAGATGTCCGCATTCGCCGGAGCAACGAACGATCCATTCCATTGCCGATCCGCAGTAACCGTTTTAAAAGTCTCCGCCTTTATTTCTTTCGCTTTCTGTATCTCGACCAGATCTTCGGGATTGGGCGCGGTGTAGCGCGGAGGAACTGTGATCGGCACCCTGGGATAACTTTGGTGCCCGACGCTGATTTTTTTTTCGAATAAAATGGCCTGCCCGGCGGCGCCTTCCGCGTGTAACTCAACCGGATAAATTCCCGGCTTTGTTTCCAGGCTGGTCCCCGCCAGCGCAAACCAGTATTTTCCGGTGGCATTGAAGCTGAAACTGATTTCATGTCCCAGCCAGTTTCCAGACAAGCTGCGAAACGGCTTCTTTGTGGTGATGCGAAACAGTACCGGGCTTCCGTTGACCAGACGCGGCGGCTCGTTAACCACCGTCCACGTAGCCGCACTCGCCGAGATGCTCGCTGCCAGCGCAAACACTGCTACCGCGAGCCGTGCAGCGGTGCCGAGTGTACGTCCAGGCATTACGTTCTTAGGATTGAAACGAGGTTGGCGATACATGGTTGGCAGTTTTTTGGTGGACCTGGTCGGGATC
>PLBX01000460.1:0-6151 GCA_003135495.1 Acidobacteriaceae bacterium
AAGATCGGCGGGGCCGCGCTCGAAGATAAACCGATCCTCAAAAAATGCGCGCAAGCCGTGGTGCAGCTCGCGCATGATGGTCATCAGGTCGTGGTCGTACACGGCGGTGGAAGCGCGCTGACGCGCACTCTGAAACTTCTTGGGAAGGAAAGCGATTTTATTCACGGCCTGCGCGTAACCGACGCGGAGACGCGGGATGTCGCCTTGATGGTGCTGGCTGGAATTGTGAATAAAAGTTTGGTGGCCGCGATTGCAGCTGCCGGACAACCGGCGATTGGGCTTTGCGGTGGTGACGGCGGAGTGTTTNNCGGTAAAGAAAGTGAATTCGTGCATGGATTGCGCGTCACCGACGCCGAAACGCGCGACGTGGCTTTGATGGTCCTGGCGGGGATCGTGAATAAGAGTCTGGTGGCGGCGATTGCGGCCGCGGGGCAGCCGGCGATTGGCCTGTGTGGCGGCGATGGCGGAGTTTTTCGCGTACGCAAGAAGCAGGATGCGGAATATGATTTGGGATTTGTCGGCGAAATTTGTTTTTCTGAGCCGCGATGGCTCAAAGCAATCTGGGCGGAGGGCGGAATTCCTGTGCTGTCATCGGTGGCGCTTGGCGGCGATGGGCAATACTACAACGTGAATGCGGACCAGATGGCTGCTGCGTGCGCCATAGCATGCGAGGCTGACGCGCTGATTTTTCTTACCGACGTGGCCGGCGTGAAGCAAGCGGACGGTTCGGTGATGGCGCGGTTAGACACGAAACAAGCGGCCGGACTCATTGTCGACTCCGTGGTGAGCGGCGGCATGATGCCCAAGCTGGAAGCCTGCACGCAAGCCTTGAAATCGGGCGTGGGACGCGTGCGCATATTGCCGGCATCGGAGGTCGAAGTATTGCCGTTGTTTTATTTCACCAAGATCGAATGCGGCACAGAGGTGCTAAGGGCATGAGTCTTGCTTCTGTTTCTCGCATGGAAGCGAAGCTTTTGCTTCCGACCTACGAACGCCAGCCCATTCTTTTTGTGCGGGGGCGGGGCGTATATCTTTGGGATTCCGAGGGCAAGCGCTATCTCGATTTTTTGAGTGGAATCGGAGTGAATGCGCTGGGCCACAATCATCCTGCGATTCAAGCGACGATCAAACGGCAGGCTGGGCGGCTGATTCATATTTCGAATCTTTTTTTTCATGAGTATCAAGCGGAGCTGGCGCGGTTGTTGACGGAGATCTCCGGACTCGACCGAGCGTTTTTTTGCAACAGCGGCACCGAGGCATGGGAGGGCGCGCTGAAACTCGCGCGCGCTTTTGCGCAGGCAAATAATAACTTTGCGAAGGCAAACAATGGGAGTAAGCCGAAGACGCGCATTCTGGCCATGGACAACTCTTTTCACGGACGAACCTTTGGCGCGCTGGCTACTACGGGGCAGCCGAAATATCGAGCGCCGTTTGTTCCGCTTTTGCCGGGCGTGGACTTTGTAAAATTCAACGATGTTGAGGATCTGAAACGCAAATTTGATTCCAGCGTTTGCGCTGTGTGCATTGAAACGATTCAGGGCGAGGGTGGGATTTGTCCGGTTAATCCAGAATTTCTGGAACTGGCATCGCGGTTAACGAAAGAGAGTGGCGCGTTGCTGGTGCTCGATGAGATTCAATGCGGTCTTGGCCGCACGGGGCGCCACTTTGCGTACCAGCACTACGGTGTGCTGCCCGACGTGGTGACGGTCGCCAAACCGCTGGCTTGCGGATTGCCGCTGGGCGCGATTCTCACTACCGAGCGCGTTGCTTCATGTTTTCATCCGGGGATGCATGGAACGACTTTCGGCGGAGGCCCGCTGGCGTGCGCGGTGGCCATTGAGTTTCTACGTGAAGAAAAGAAATTGCTGAAGCACGTTCGGATTGTGGGCGAATATTTTCAGGCGGCGCTGCGAGAGCTCGACAAGAAACACAAGTCGATTCAGGAGGTCCGCGGAGCCGGATTGATGCTGGCTGTCGAATTGGACTCTGCTGAACTGGCGAAGGCGGTGGCCAAGCAACTGCTGCAGAAAGGCATCATCATCAACCGCACGCACGAAACCGTGCTGCGCTTTCTACCGCCCTATATCATTCAGAAGAAGCACGTGGATCAGATGATCCAGGCCCTGGACGCGGCTTTGCGGGACAATGCAGAATCAACGAAAACAGCAACAGCGGAAAAAGAAAGCACCGGTTCGAAGCGACGCAGGGCAGTCCATGCGCACGCGTGAAGCCGTGCTTCCCGATGCGGAGCAGATTCACGCTCTTATTTCGGCTTACTCCGGCGATGGCACTTTGCTGCCGCGAACGCTGGCGGAGATCTGCGAGAATGTGCGCGACTTTATCGTGCTGGAGCACAACGAACGCATCATCGGATGCGGCGCGCTTCATCTTTACGGCGTGCATCTTGCGGAAATTCGGTCGATCACCGTTGATCCTTCCAGCCAGAGCTGCGGCGGCGGGAAGCGATTGGTGAAGGCTCTATTGGCGCAGGCAGAAAAGCACAAAGTGACTTGCGTCTGCCTGTTTACTCGTATTCCGGAATTTTTTTCGCGCATGGGATTTACTACGGCTAACCATCAGGATCTTCCTGACAAGATTCATAAAGATTGTTATCAATGCCCGCGGCTGTATCGCTGCGACGAGATCGCGATGATTCGTGGAACTCCGCCAGCTTTTGCAATTTTGCCGCCGCCAAAAAACTGGTTGAAGATTCAAGCATGAGTTTATTGCGACGGTCTCCCGAGAAAATTCGTTTGCCGAAGGGATTTTCTTTTTCGGCGGTGACGGCTGGAATTAAAGTCAGCGGACGTCCAGATCTTGCGTTGGCAGAGGCCACGGATGGCGCGACGGCTGCGGCTTTGTTCACTACGAACCGGGTCGTGGCGGCTCCCGTGGAAGTTGGCCGGACGGCTTTGCTTTCGAGTGGCGGGCGCATTCGTGCGGTTATCGTGAACTCCGGCAATGCCAATTGCGCGACGGGTCGCGAAGGGATTCGAGCGTGCGAACGAGTTTGCAACGACGCTGGAAAATTGTTTGGAGTGACGTCGGCTGAAGTTTTTCCTTCGTCGACCGGCATTATTGGAGTTCGATTCCCGGCAGACAAAATTTGCGCGAAGTTGCCGGAATTGATTTCGGCGCGATTAGCCAGTGAACATGGAGTTCTCGCCTTCGCTCACGCGATCATGACAACTGACACGCGGCCGAAGATTGCTTCGATGCGATTTCATGCGGGCTCGAAGCAGGTCACGATATTGGGCATTGCCAAGGGCGCGGGCATGATTCATCCGCAAATGGCGACCATGCTGGTGTACTTGTTCACCGATATAGGTGCGAGTTCGAGAGAGCTGCAGCCGGTGCTGCGCGGCGCTTGTGAAGATTCTCTCAACAGCATGTCGATTGATGGCGACACCTCGACGAATGACACGGCTTTGCTGCTGGCCAGCGGAGCGAGTGGAGTTCGATTAAAAGATGCGGGCACGAGTAAGAAATTTGCGTCCGCTCTGGGTGCAGTGTGCCAGTCTCTTGCTGAGCAAATTATTAGCGATGGCGAAGGCGTTCAGCACGTGGTCCGGCTATTTGTCGAAGAGGCGCGAAGCAAGGAAGAAGCGTTGCAGGTGGCGCGCACGATCGCTCATTCGATGCTGGTGAAAACGGCGTGGGCGGGCGCCGATCCTAATTGGGGGCGCATTCTTGCGGCGGTGGGGAGAAGCGGGGTGCCAGTTGATCCGTCGCGCGTGCAGATATTTATTGGCAGTCAGAAAGTATGCCAGAACGGAGCGGGATGCGCATTCAACGAAAAGCGAGCGCATCGGACTTTAGCAAAACCGGAGTGCGATATACGCGTCCGATTGGGACGCGGGCGGCAGGCGGTGCGATTTCTAACTACTGATCTCACGGCGGAGTATGTGCGGATTAATGCGGATTACTCGACTTAGTGCATGAACGCCCCGCGATTTGCCTTGGTGCTTTGTTACGAGCATAACCACAGGGGGCACAGGGGAACAGGGGATCACAGGGCAAAGCGCGGTGGATCCCAGTAGGCGTAGTGCGTACTTGTTTAGAAGCTGAACGACATCTGCAATTCTATTTTTCGATTGGCGGCGGGGCTTGAGAAAGGGCCGCCGGCTAGGGCGACAGACTTTCCAAACTCGGGCGAAGTGAGGACGCCGATCGGAGTTGCGACGTTGACTTTGTTAAACACGTTACGCGCATTGACGCTGAAGGTCAGGTTGTAGCGGTGGGTGGTTGTAGGGGCGCCACCTCCGAAGCCTCCGCCAGGACCGCGGCCGAAACCACCGCCTCCTCCGCCCGGACCTCCGCCGCCGTGCTGGCCGCCGCTACCGCCCTGGCCGGAGCCACCTGACTGGGCTGCGTTTGATCCGGTTTCGGGGCCGAAGCCGAAGGTCTTGGCGAGTCTCAAGTTAAGTGTAAAGAGAGAAGGGCCGGTGAGGTAATTGATGGGAATCGGAACATAAGGGCCGGTCGGAATGACGTAGCGGCTGCAGGCAGCGGCGGTAGGAAATGGACACGTCCCGGGGAGGTTCGTGCCGAACGCGGGCCGGTCGTTAAACAGCGAGTCGTTACTCAAATCCTGGCCGATGGTGACGTTGTAGGGTGTGCCGGAGCTGAAGATCATGAAGGGACTCAGGCGAAACGCGTGCGGCAGTGCAAGTGTTCCGCCGGTGAAGACGCGATTGCGGGTAGCGAACGACGCTCGACCGTAGTCCTGGGCAACGTTGTACTGATTCGAAGGAAAGCTTGTGGTGAAGGAGCCTCCGCTGACATTGCCGATGGGATCGCTATTGGCGTAGTTGAGCGAGTAGTAACCGAAAAGTGAAAGTTTCGATCCAGCGCGGACGTTGAAGTTCGCGATGAGTTGATTCTGCCAGAAAACTCCTTCAGAGCCGTATTGGTAGATTGGCCCGGCGGCGGGGTTTGGAACGTTCGATGGCGGAGAGTACGGCGTGCCGGGCAGAGGAGCGTTGATGTTCAACGAGAGTAACTGGTGCAGGCCGCGCGAATTCAAATAGGAGACTGTAACGTTCGCGATCTTTGTAACCTGGCGCTCCAAACTGACTGCGCTCTGAATGATGTAGGGCGCGTGCAGAGTGGGATTGATCTGGTAGATCGTCTGCGTGGTCGCCGGCAAGGAGCTGAGAGGCGGCTGGGTTGGATAAGAGATGGGAGTTGTGGAGTTGGATTCCAGAATGTATTGCTGCTGCGTGATGCCGTTCAAACGTTCGGCGTTCAGGACAAGGTCTTGCGTGACGCGATTGTAGAAGAGGCCAAAACCGCCGCGCAGCACGGTTTTCGGGGCGCTCTTCCCTTTTCCGCCGAGGCCCCATGAAAATCCGAGGCGCGGGGCCAAGTCGGCGTGATCGTGAATATCGTTCTGCGTTTCGAAACGCAGGCCGGCGCTGACCGTAAATGTGGGACGAACTTTCCAGTCATCTTGAATGTAGAGTTCGGCGTCAAAAAGATTGGCGGATACGGTTGGCACCACGCCGCTGTGGGTGGCATCAATGGAATACTGGCTCGGAATGCCGGCCAAGTAGTTGGCATAACTGGAGAAAGTGTATCCACCGTTGAAGCCGGCGCCGGACGTATCAACCTCGCGAAGGTCGCGGAGACGGACTCCGAATTTCAGGAAGTGTTTGCCCTGCGACAGCGAGGTGTAATTCTGCAGCTCGAAGTGATCCTGATGGTCGGTTTGTGACCCGGCGCTGCTGCCGCCGCGTGTGAAGGCCCCGAGCACGTTGATGCTTGCAGCCAAACTTATAGGATTTTGACCGCTATTGTCGCGCAGATATTGAAAACGCGTCTCGTTGACGGCCTTGGATCCGAGAACTTGCGAGTCGCTGATTTGAACGGTGTGTTCAGTGGATGCGGTGTCGTACCCGGCTTCGGGAAGTGTGAGGGCGCCAACGCCGGCATTCTGCTGGGTGTCGCGATAATACTGATACCGGGCGGTGAGGGTATTGGTGGGACTGACCTGGTAATCGATGCGCGGGCCGATGTTGGTGCGCGTGCGCGGGTTGGCGATGCTTTCGTTCAAGCCTAATACTGGAGCGTCCACGACGGCGATCTCATCGATGTTGCGGCGCTGGACGTTCAAGAAGAAGGAAGTTTTCTTGTTGATCGGGCCGCCGAT
>PLBX01000460.1:6170-10359 GCA_003135495.1 Acidobacteriaceae bacterium
TCCTGAGCTATTTCCTTCGACGGAGAATTGTCCGTGGTATTTATCGGTGCCGGGCTTGGTGAAGATTTCGATTCGTCCATAACCGAGTTTGTCGTACTCGGCGGAAAACGGATTCTGATTGATGCGGATCTCGCGAATCGACGATTTTGGCGGAAGCTGGCCTCCGGTAAATCCGTCGATATAAATTTGGCCTCCATTTGGGCCAGCCGATGGACCCGCCAGCGCTTCTAAATCAGATTGCAATTCATCGGGGTCATCGGGCAGCGCCTCCAGATCTTTGCCACTGAGAACGATGGCGCTGGCATTGTTCGCGGGGTTGACGTCGAGCTGTGGCCCTTCAGCTTCGACGTCTACATTCTGCTTCTCGACTTCGATATCGAGCGCGATATTGAGTGGCGCAGTCTGACCGGCGGATACGACGACATCAGGCTGTACAAAAGTGGAGAATCCCTTGGCATTCGCCGTGACTGTGTATTTTCCGGGGGCGAGATTTCCAATTTGATAATTGCCGCTTCGATCCGACGTAGTGGTGTGCGTCTGTTTGCCTGCGACGAGGATGCCTACAGTCGCGTTCGAAACCACAGCTCCGGATGGGTCCGTAACCTGGCCGCGCAGGGTTCCTGCAGTACTGGATGAGGAAGCGGCAACTTGCGCGGACGGCCGAGATTGAGCGTCGGTTTGCGCGAGTACGGGCATGGCCGTACTGATTGCGATAAACATAAAGATGAGAGCAGCGGAGGCCAGCATACTCGTAATGACACTCGTTGTGCCGTTGATGAGCTTCGAAGTTATGACGGCGGCTTGATGCTTCAAACTACTCCTGTACTTTCCGGCAGTTAAATCGATTGGAATGTTTACTGCTGCGCGCCTTCGCCTTCTGCACTGGGCGCACCGAGCGACCACGGCGAAAGCAACGATGCGCTCCGGTTGGGAGAAGCCGTCAGAATGGCGTCCACTCCCGCCAGCAATGTGATGGCAGTAGCTGCGTCGGAGCCTGCGCCTTCGGTCGCGACGATCATGACGGCATCAGCCTTTTGCAGATCGGCCAGCGTGCTATTGGGCAAGCGGCTTAACATGCGCTGCAAATCCGGAGGACCGCTGCCACCCGCGCCACCGCCCGAGCGTCCCTGCCCGTCTGCGCCGTTTCTTCCGCGGCTTCCATTCGGCGCCGCGCCGGGCGCATTCGCCGCGCTCTGGCTTTCGCCCTTGCCTTGGCTCTGGGACGGGCTCTGAGATGGGCTCTGGCCGCGATCTGGAGCATTGGCAGCGGCTTGATCTCCGCTGGCATTGGCGGTTTGAGCTTTGAGTCGCATGGCGATTCTTTGCGCCATTTCCGGCGGCAGCTTTTTGATTTGCGAGTCGGCTAGGACTTTCACCGTGACGGCGCTCTTGGTAATCGCATCCTGCACAGTTATGGTGTTGTTCGGCGCATCAATCGACTTGATGGTTCCGGCAATATTGCGGAATGAACCGGCTACCGTTTCCTCGGCGGCCAGTTCGCCGCCGTCGGCGCTTCGCGTACCGCGCGCGCGTAATTGATCGCCTGGCTTGATTTCAGCCATGAACTGGGCGGCGGGCTGAGGCTTGGCATCGTCGAATTTCACCGAGCCGGGGGCATAGCGGCGCGCGATCGTGTTTGGCGTAAGGTGAACGATGATGTTCTTGTTCGGCCCCGTGCCGTTCGATGAAATCGTGATCGTGTTGGTCGCGGCATCGGCTTTCGTTACCAGGCCGCCAACGCCTCGTTTCTGCCAATCCTCTTGCTGCTGTTGCTGTTTCGCCGCAACGTCGGATTGCTTCATTACTATGACAGACAGCGCGGTCAGTGCGCGGGGATTCGATGACGATTGACCGCGGACCAGGACTCGATCTCCGGGCTGCAAATCCTGGGGCTGAAGGGCAACCGCATTCTTCAGATCTTTTTCGCCGGGCGGAACGCGGAGAATCTTTGTGGATTCGGTTAGCGTTGCCGTGACTTCATCGCCGGACTCGGCGGCGACGGTGATTGAACCTACTTGAACGCTTTTGATCGTCCCTACGGTTTTGGCAATCGGCGCCGCAGCGGAGTTTTGCGAGAGTGCGCTTTGTGCCAGACTAGGCACGGCTCCGGCCAACAAAGCGACGGTCGTTAGAGCGATCGTTAGAGCGGCCGTTAGAGCGAGCCTCACAGCGACCGTTAGCAAGATAAGTGTCAACCGGATGAGCGTCGCGCGTGTGATATTCCCGCGAAACCAGGTTGCCAAAAAGATACTTGTCGCTCTGTGCCAGAGACGCATGGTCAGTCAACTCGATTTAACTTTAGCATCGGACCGGCAGCCAATTTTCGACTTTACGAAGTTTTACCGGAATTGACATTGCATTTATGTGGATGCTGGCAACTGAAAGTCCATCGCCGCGCATCCAGTCATTAGTGTTTGCTGATGCTGACGTGCTGAAATGCCAGAAACCAAAGTCAATCCCGAAAAGCAAGCTCAGCCGGCCGGAGCCGGTTTTCTGTACACTTTGGGTTTGGCATTCCCGAGCTGGGCGGGAGCGATGCTAGCCGCATATTCGATTTTTCTGTGCAGATTCAGTGCTCTTAAACTTCGCCTGAAATAATTCTTCTTAAGAAATTCTAAAGAAGACCGTGATTAGCCAGGCTCAACGACAAATCATGATGAATCGTGCAACGTTCAAAAAGAAGTTCAAAAAGACGTGCAAAAAGACGTTCAGAAAGCTGACGAGTTGGGCGGCGACTGCGGCGATCGTTTTGCTGCCCGAAGTCGGGCCGCAACTGCGGGCGCAGGATTCCGCAACTACAATTGCGGTCGACGTGAAGGAAGTCACGATGCCGGTGACGGTTCGCGACAAGCATGGAAAGATTGTAAGTGACTTGAAGAAAGATGAATTCACGCTGCAGGAAGATGGGCGTCCGCAAACCATCAAATATTTTACGCAGGATGCGAATCAGCCGCTGACGCTTGGCCTGCTGGTCGACACAAGCCGGAGCCAGACTAACGTTCTCGACGCGGAACGCAATGCCAGCCGAAGTTTTCTCGATCAGATGATGGTGAAGGAAAAAGACAAAGCATTTCTGATTCACTTTGATCGCGAAGTGGAACTGCTGCAGGACTTGACTTCATCGCGCGAGAAACTGCAGTCGGCGCTTGAGTTGCTGAAGACGCCGTCGGATCGCGAGCGATCGAACGATCCGAACGATCCCGACAACTCGAAATCCGGGCCCGGAGCGCAGCATGGAGGCACGCAGCTTTATGATGCGGTTTATCTGGCATCGAACGAATTGATGAAGAAGCAGCAGGGGCGAAAGGCAATCATTATTCTGTCGGATGGCGTCGACCACGGCAGCAAGACTTTTCTGGACGGCGCGATCGAGTCGGCACAGCGCGCCGATACATTTATTTACTCCATTTATTTTGCAGATAACCAGCGCTATGAGCGAAACGAAGGACAAAGGCCAGGCGGCGGTGGAGGCGGCTGGCCAGGCGGCGGTGGAGGCGGATGGCCCGGTGGAGGCGGCGGCTACCCAGGCGGTGGAGGTGGTGGAGGACGGCGCGGCGGAGGTCAAAAGCCTGAAGAAAAGCCGCGCACGGATGGAAAGAAAATTCTCGAGCGCATATCCAAAGAAACGGGCGGGCGTTTTTTTGAAGTGTCGAAGAAACAATCCGTCGGAGAAATCTACACCAGTATCGTCGAAGAATTGAGGACCCAGTACAGCATGGGGTTTACGCCGGACAAAGACAGCGCCACCAATGGATATCATCATCTTAAGTTGGAAGTAAAACGCAAGGAAGTGACGGTGCAAACGAGGGAAGGATATTACGCAGGGCAATAGCGCATTCCGGCGCTGCGAGCAAATGCATAGATCCCTCGCTTCGCTCAGGATGACAANNATCGGAACATCCCACCACGATTCATAGCCACCGACACGATCGTTGTAATCCGTTTCGACTACCACGACTGAAACCCGGTCTTGCGCTCGACATTTTTTGAGAGCTTCCTCTAATTCCGCGTGAGAAGTGGCACGGACCGTGTATGCGCCGAGGCTGGCTGCGTTCGCAGCAAAGTCGACGGCGATGGGCTTTCCCGCATCCTTGCCGTTGCGGTAGCGATACTCGGTGCCGAATCCTTCGCTGCCGCAAGCACGACTAAGTCCGCCGATGCTGGAGAAGCCGTGATTATCGAGCAGCAC
>PLBX01000436.1:0-3412 GCA_003135495.1 Acidobacteriaceae bacterium
AGAATCTGCTCGACTCGTCACGCTTGCGCGCGATGGGATTTCAGTACATGGGTGTAGGAAGACCGTCGTAGTGCTGGTGGTGCGCTGCGGTGGCGCTGCGAATCTTTAATTTTCAAGCTTCAATCGTAATCGTTAGTCTTCGATCGTAACTCTCGATCGTCAATTTTATTGTTGAAGGCCGGACTTCTGCCGCAATTGCTATANNGTTGCGGGTTCAATTCCCGTCTCCCACCCCAAAAATTCTCCGGCCTTGAATCTTGGATCATCTCTGCGCATACTCTTCAGTTAGTTCAATCGCCTGGTTACAACAATTATCTGCCCATTGGCTCGGATCCGACGGATGATTACTTCCGAGGAACAGCCGAAAATGCGAGCCGGATTTGGATATGCGCTCTCCGCCGAGCGCTGGCGTCAAGGAATCACGTGAAAGGGGATGTTGCTTGAGAGCGTGCCGCTTGACGTGGTGACCCGCACTGGCCCAGTGGTTGCGCGGGCCGGAATGGTGGCCGTAATTTCGGCTCCGGACACAACCTTGAATGCTGCGGGAGTGCCGTTGAAGGTGACCGCAGTTGCCCCTTTGAGATCATTCCCCAAGATGTTTACTAGGCTGCCCACTGTGCCGACGACGGTCTGGGTCTCGACGAATGGAGCCGGACCGATGGAGATGCTGAAGATTGCGCCGTCGCCGTCGCTCCCCACCAGGGCTGTTCCGTAGAAACCTCCGTTCGTGGCCTGCATGAGGCTCTCCAGGCTGCCCACGCTGGACTCGAAGGAGTACAGCGTGCTTATGACGCCCCGGCGCGTGAATTTCACTATTTCGCCGTAAGAGCCGGGTGGTCCAGCTGGCGAAACAGCATAGAAATTTCCATCTGAGGCCTGCACCGGCGAGAGGGTGTAGTAGTAGCAGTTGCCTTGAGAGCAAAAGCTGTAAAGCGTGGTAAGCTTCCCTCCCGGTGTGATCTTAAAGAGCGTGCCGCAGCCAATCGTGCAAATTGAACTCGGAAGGCCGCCAAGGGCGGTCACACCATAGAGGTTCCCGTCAGCACCGAGCACAAGCCCGTGCACAGGGGTCGCACCGTCGGCGCAATCTGCCAAGTGGCAAAAGTTGTAGACCGTGGTCAGCTCGCCCGCTGGGGTAATCTGGAATATCGTTCCGCAGCCAGACGAGGAGACGGGGCAGACGCCGCCCTGATACGTGGTCCCGTAAATGTTGCCATTGGCACCCACCACAAGGCCCGATTGATAGGGGAAGGAGCCGTCGGCACAATTCGGCAGGCTGCAGAAGCTATAAAGCGACGTGAACTTCCCGCCGGGTGTGATTTGGAAGATGGTTCCTTCCCCGTTCGCTCCGCCCGCTACTGTGAGGCCGTAGAAGTTGCCATTGAGGCCTTGGACGAGTCCGGAAGTAGGTCGTGCACCATCAGGACAAATGGGGTGCGAATGGCAGAAGCTGTACAGCGTCGTCAATTCGCCATCTTTGCTGATCTTGAAGACCGTGCCCGCGTTGTGCAATCCGCCGCCATAGGCAGTCCCGTAGAAGTTTCTGTCGGGGCCTTGCACGAGCGGTCCGTTGGGATTTTGGCCGTTGAAGGGATTGTAATCAGCATAGAAGTTGTAGAGCGTTGTCAGCTTTCCGGTTGGAGTGATAGCGAAGACAGTGCCGCCGAGCCGGGAATCGGGCGTCGTCCCACCTTGATTGGTCGTCCCATAGAATTTTCCGTCGTTGCCTTGTATCAGAGGCGTTAGAGGATTTGAGCCATCTGTGCCGTCGAAAGTGAAGAGGGTGGCCACCGTTTGCGCAGTCGAAGAGATCGCGGTTAACAATGCCAAAACGATGCAGATCACTTTCGCGAGTCTGAGGGCGTTCATGATTCCTCCTGCGTGGCAGAACAAACCCCAAGGCGGGACTGCACCAGTGGAGTGAAACGTTGCTCGGTTGACAGTTACCGGAGACGGCGGCGAGCGCGCACGTCAAACTATGAGCCGAGCGGGAGCGCCCGTCAAGAGGTTCACGATCTTTCGCCGCCCACGGAATGGCGTGCCTTTTAATTAAATCCCGCTGACTCGCAGAACAGTCACGCGGGGACGGACGAATGCGTCCGTCCCTACGCAAGGCTGGCAGCGGACGGGCGCGTTAAAGGCTGAATCCACACTGTGAGCGCAGCCGCAGCGCGGCGCTTGTTTTTGAACACGGCCATTCGTAGTACTCCAGTAGCGCACGATCCCTAGCACAGCTCATGGGCACGACCTATTCGGAACTTCCGCAGGTAGCAGGCTGCTTAGCCGCGGCTATAGAACTGCTTATTCCCTAGGAATAATAAAGGTAGAAGCAGAAGTGAGAATGGGTTGCATTAGCAGATTCCAATCGTTCAGCGGAAGCTCTACAGCTGCGGGCGAGGCGGCGCGACGCGGACAGATGGCGACACGTGCGGGAAGCCTCAAGCGGGATGCGGCTCGTGCCGATGGAGCGAGTAATCCCTTATGAATGATGCTGACGATATTGTCAAAGAGTTTCTGGTTGAAAGTTACGAGAATCTCGACCGCCTCGACCGTGACCTGATCACGCTCGAGAAGAATCCCAAAGACAGCGATATCCTGGCCAGCATTTTCCGCACTATTCACACCATCAAAGGCACGTCGGGCTTTCTCGGCTTCGGCAAACTGGGGCAGTGGCGCATATCGGCGAAAGCCTGCTCGGCCGGTTGCGGGACGGCACGCTTGTCCTCGACGGAGAAATCACGACTGCGCTGCTGGCCATGGTCGATGCCATCCGGCAAATGCTGGCGAGCATCGAGGCGCAAGGTGCGGAAGGGGAGCGGGACGACAGCGCGCTGATCTCCACGTTGACCCGTCTGCAGCACGATCCCGAAGCCGCCAGAACTGAAGTGGCGAAGAGCGAAGCGGCGAAGCTGGAATTAGCAAAGATTGAGTTGGCGAAGATTGAATTGGCGAAGATCGAATTATCTAAGACCGCTGCTGCGGCCGGGGAAGGCAGTGCGGAAGCGGCTGCTCCGCCGGCGAATATCGGCGCCATTCTGATGGAACGGACGGGCGTCACGTCGGCTGAGATTCAGCGCGCGGCCACGCTCCAAAAAGAAGGGGACCCGCGCCATCTGGGCGAAATTCTGGTGGAACAGGGCGCGGTGAAGCCGGCGGACGTGGTCGAGGCGCTGCGGGTGCAGCGGACCGCACGTGTGTCGACGGCAGCCTCGGACAGCACCATCCGGGTGGATGTGGGGTTATTGGACAAGGTCATGAATCTGGTCGGGGAACTGGTGCTGGCGCGCAACCAGGTACTGCTGTTCGCGAACCGATTGAAGGATGCGAGTTTTCTTGCCGCTTCGCAACGCCTGAACCTGATTACGACCGAACTCCAGGCCGGAGTCATGAAGACCCGGATGCAGCCCATCGG
>PLBX01000436.1:3426-10892 GCA_003135495.1 Acidobacteriaceae bacterium
GAGGCCATCAAGGATCCGCTGACCCATCTGGTGCGCAATTCCGTCGACCACGGCATTGAACTTCCCGCCGACCGCCTGCTCGCGGGCAAGGACCGGGTCGGGCGCCTGACCTTGCGGGCATTTCATGAAGGTGGGCAAGTCAACATCGAAATCAGCGACGACGGCGCCGGCCTGGACGTTGACCGCATCCGCAAAAAAGCAGTGGAGCGCGCGGTGATCACGGCGGAACAGGCGGCACGCATGACGGAGCGGGAAATTTTTAATCTGATCTTCCTGCCGGGATTCTCCACNNGGAGGCACGGTGGATCTGCAGTCGGTGCTGGGGCGGGGCACGACGGTGCGGGTCAAGATTCCGCTGACGCTGGCGATCATTCCGGCGCTGGTGGTAACTTGCGGCGGCGATCGCTATGCCATTCCGCAAGTCAGCTTGCTGGAACTGGTGCGACTCGCGCCCGAGCAGGCGAAGAGCGGCATTGAGATGGTGCAGGGCGCGCCGGTGCATCGCCTGCGCGGACGCCTTCTGCCGCTGGTTTATCTGAGCCGGGTACTCGATCTGAACGATGCCGGAGAATCGAGTCAGCAAGAGGGGCGGCCGGTCAACATTGTGGTGTTGCAAGCGGAGGGGCGTGCCTTTGGCCTGGTGGTTGACGAGATCAACGACACCGAAGAAATCGTGGTCAAGCCGCTTGGCAAGCAGCTGAAGGGCGTCAACACCTTTGCCGGAGCGACCATCATGGGCGACGGGAAAGTGGCGCTGATTCTAGACGCACTGGGCCTGGCGCAGAAGGCGAATGTGGTGAGCGAACTGCACGACCGGACGGTAGCGGAGAAAGAGCTATCGGCGGCGGAGAAGGGTGCCGGGAACCGGCAAACGCTTTTGCTTTTCCAGGCCGGCGACCATGGGCGGATGGCGATTCCGCTTGCGCTGGTGGCGCGGCTGGAGGAATTTTCCCGCAGCAAAGTGGAGAGGGCGGGCCGGCGCAAGGTGGTGCAATACCGGGGGCAGATCATGCCCTTGATCGAGGTGGCGGAGGCGGTCGGCGAATCGAGCGGCGCGTCCACCGATGCCGACTCCCGGCTGCAGGTGCTGGTCTATGCCGAGCGCGGACACAGCGTGGGGCTCGTCGTGGAGCGCATTCTCGACATCGTGGAAGAGGACGTGGTGCTCGATCGCATGGCCGAGCGGGCCGGAATTCTCGGTTCGGCGGTGGTGCAGCAGCGGGTGACGGACATGCTCGATGTGCAGGGAGTGGTGCGAGCGGCGGACCCAGACTTTTTCACGGTGGCGGCGGAGTAACGGGGGAACGAAAGCTGACGAACCAACGCCAACGAACAAACGTGCAACACAAGAACCGAGGCAATTTTTCCATGGCGCAGAGCGAGCAATTTTGTACGTTTTTTCTTGATGGGCACTTTTTTGGAGTGCCGGTGCAGCAGGTGCAGGAAGTGATCCGCTATCAGGAGATGACGCGGGTCCCGCTGGTGCCGCAGGCGGTGCGCGGCCTGATTAATCTGCGCGGCCAGATTGTCACCGCTATCGATCTGCGGCGGCGTCTGGGAATGAGCGAACGCCCGGCGGACAAGTTGCCGATGAATGTGGTGGTACGCACCGACGATGGAGCGCTGAGCTTGCTGGTGGACGACATCGGGGATGTCATCGAGGCCGAGCAGAAGACCTTCGAGGAGCCACCGGAAACGCTGAAGGGGATGCGGCGGGAGATGATTCAGGGTGTTCACAAACTGAACGACCGCCTCATGCACGTGCTGGATATCGAAAGGGCATGCCGGATAACGGAAGCGCCGGAAGGCGCGGTTGCGGTCCGCTAGCTGCGGGCTGCGGAGTATGCGCTTTACGTTCGGGACCATTCGGGTGCTGCTCGATGTTGTCGATGTTGTCAAGATCGCTTTGACTAAAGTCTGTATTTTCGATGCCGATGAAAATCATGTCCGGACGACGTCGCATAACTTCCGCACCCGCGAATGATGGCCGCGAAACTCTTCCGTGAATCCTCATAACGCCAGTAACGATAGTGACGCGGATAAGGAGAAATGAAATGACGCTTACTCTGGGAAAAAAACTGGCCATTGGCATCGGCATCATACTTTTCCTGATGGTCCTGAGCTCGGTTGTGGCCTACGAGAAAGCAGACGCCACCCGGAAAAGGCTGGACCAGTCATTCACCACGGCGCTCAACCAGCCGCTCGGAGAGATGGCCGATTCTTTCGACAGCCTGCTGAAGACAAGCAAGGCGGATTTGGACAACGACACCCAGTCCATGAATATGACGATTACGGCGACCACGGCCGTCGGACTGGCAATCGGAATTATCGTCGCGTTTATCCTCGTCCGCGGTATTGCAGGCTCCGTGAGCAATGAGAAGTTGGCGCTCGATGGTTTGTTGGCGGACGCGATGATGCTGTCGAACGCGGCCTCGGAAGGCAAACTTTCGACGCGCGCCGACGCCAGCAAGCACCACGGCGCCTACGCGGAGATTGTTCGCGGCGTGAACGGCATGCTGGATGCGATTCTCCTGCCGATCGGCGAGGCCAACCGCATTCTCTCCCAGATCTCGAGTGGCGAAATCGACGAACTGATCTCCCAAACCTACAAAGGCGACCACGAGAAGATGAAACTGGCGGTCAACAACATCGCGACCGTGGTGCAGAACCTGCAGCAGGAAATGGCTCGCCTGACCGACGCATCGGAGGATGGGCAACTTTCCGAGCGCGGCAAGCCGGCGCATTTCCAGGGTGCGTTCGCGGAGGTGGTGCGCGGCGTCAACACCATGCTCGATGCGATTCNNCGACCAGTTCCGCGGCGCTTATGCCGACATCGTACGCGGCGTCAACACGATGCTCGATGCGATTCTGTTGCCCATCGGCGAGGGCAACCGCATTTTGAGTCTGATTCGCGGCGGCAACTTGCGCGAAAAACTCGAAATTTCCTGCAAGGGCGACCACGCCAAAATGAAAGACGCCATCAATGGCGTGCATGCGTGGTTGACGGAACTGACTGCCTACGTGACCAAGATTGCGAACGGCGACATGTCCGCCGCCATGGGGAAGGCCTCCGACGCCGATCAGATTCACGAATGGCTGATGTTGATGAAAAATAACATTATTGCCCTGGCCGCCGAAGCCGCCGCGCTGTCGAAGGCGGCAGTGGAAGGCAAGCTCGTGACGCGGGCTGATGCCAGCCGCCACCAGGGCGACTACTGCAAGATCATGCAAGGAGTGAACGACACGCTGGACGCGGTCATTGGGCCCTTGAACATGGCCGCCAAGTACGTCGACCAGATCTCCAAGGGCGAGGTCCCGGCCAAAATTACGGACGCCTACAACGGAGACTTCAACAACATCAAGAACAGCCTGAACGCCTGTATCGACGGTCTCGGGGGCTTGGTGGAAGCGAACGAGGTTCTCCAGTTGATGGCCATGAACGACTACCCCAGCCGTGTCCGGGGATCGTACCAGGGAGTTTTTGCGGAGGTCGGAAAGGCGACCAACAAGACGGCGGACACGGTGCGCATCAGCATGGAGATGCTGGGGCAGAATGTCCAGGCGCTCTCCAGCGCGGCGGAAGAACTGACCGCCACCAGCCAGCAGATGAGCGCGAATGCCGAAGAAACTTCGGCGCAGACGCGAGTTGTCTCCTCGGCAACGCTGCAGGTCAACCAGCATCTGCAGACGGTCGCAACCGGCGCGGAAGAGATGGGAGCGAGCATCAGGGAAATTGCCAAGAACGCAACCGAAGCAGCCAAGGTTGCGACCTCTGCGGTCAAGGTGGCGGAAACCGCGAACACGACGGTATCGAAGCTGGGAGACTCTTCCACCGAAATCGGGCAAGTCATCAAAGTAATCACTTCCATCGCGCAGCAGACGAACCTGTTGGCGCTGAACGCGACCATCGAAGCGGCCCGCGCCGGGGAAGCTGGCAAAGGTTTTGCCGTGGTGGCAAACGAAGTGAAAGAACTGGCCAAGGAGACGGCCAAGGCCACGGAAGACATCAGCCGCAGGATTGAAGCCATTCAGACCGACACCAAAGCGGCCGTCGGAGCGATTGGCACGATCAGCGAGGTTATCAACCAGATCAACGGCATCTCCAATACCATTGCCACGGCGGTCGAAGAACAGAACGCCACGACCAACGAGATGGCGCGCAACGTCAGCGAAGCAGCGCGAGGCAGCGGCGAAATCACGAGCAACATTAGCGGCGTCGCCGAAGCGGCGCAGGGGGCCACGCACGGAGCGGCTGAGACGCAGAAAGCGGCTGCCGAACTGGCGAAGATGGCGACGCAGCTTCGCGGCTTGGTCGATCAATTCAAGATCGGGAACGGCGACGAACGCGGAAGCCAAACGGCAGCGAATGCGGGGCGCGAAAAGGCGGCCAGCCATGCCGTCGGGGCGCGCTGAGCGCTTGCTTGCGGGCCCTGCAATAGCGGCGCCTTAGGACACAACAAATATGAAGCCAGTCCGGGTATTAATCGTGGACGATTCGGCGGTCATTCGGAAGATGGTGAGCACCATGCTCTCCTCCGATCCGGAGATCGTCGTTGCCGGGACGGCAGGGAACGGCCGCGTGGCGCTTGAACGGATTCCGGACCTGAAACCCGATCTGGTCACGCTCGACATTGAAATGCCGGAGATGGATGGGCTGGAAACGCTGGTTGAAATTCGCAAACTTTATCCCAAGTTGCCGGTGATTATGTTCAGCACGCTCACCGAGCGAGGTGCGGCGGCGACGCTGGATGCGCTGGCGCGGGGCGCGAGCGATTATGTGACCAAGCCTTCGCACACCGGGACGGCGGAGTTCACACAGGAGCTTTCGACGGCGCGGGTGCGGGAAGAGTTCCTGCGAAGGATCAAGTCGTTATGCGCGTTCTCCGTGCCACACGCGATCCACGCGGCTCCGCATATTCCAATCTCCGAACGGCCACAGTCGCGGATCGACGTGGTCGCAATCGGTTCGTCCACGGGCGGGCCGAACGCGCTCTGTGAGCTGATTCCGCAGTTTCCGGCGGATTTTCCGGTCCCGGTTGTGATCGTGCAGCATATGCCTCCTCTGTTCACGCGATTGCTGTCCGAGCGGCTGAACACGCTCTCTCCGCTCGAAGTGCAGGAAGGCAAGCAAGGACAGAGATTGCAGAGCGGGCAAGTCTGGATTGCGCCTGGCGACTATCACATGACGGTTGGCCGCAAGGGAACGGAATTCGTGCTTGGCCTGAACCGCGATGCACCGGAGAACTCCTGCCGCCCGGCTGTGGATGTGCTGTTCCGCTCGGTGGCACATACCTTCGGGGCAAACGTTTTGGCGGTGGTATTGACTGGCATGGGGGCGGATGGAACTCAAGGGTCAGCCAAGATACGGGAGGCGGGCGGAAAAGTGATAGCGCAGGACGAAGCATCGTCGGTGGTCTGGGGCATGCCGGGAAGCGTGGTCGCTGCGAACCTGGCCGACCGCGTGTGTCCGCTAAGCGGCATTGCGCACGAAGTGGTGCGGCGAGTTTCAATGCGGCGAGCTTTGGCTCGCGCTGCTGGACCCTGAAAATTTCGGACGTTCGGACCCGGAAATTTAGTCGGTGAAAGATAAAACGATGCCTCTTGAAATAGGAAAAGCGAGTACTGGCGCAAGTCCTCAAGCCGAGAAGACGGATCCTGCGTATTTAAAAATCCGCGACCTGATTTACGGGATCTCCGGAATCTATTATTCCGAGGAGAAGCTGTATCTTCTGAGTTCGCGCTGTTCGCGCCGGATGGCCGCGCTTGAGGTGGCCACCGCTCCGGAGTATCTGGAGCACCTCACGACGCGGGGAAACCGCGATGCCGAGCTGCGTCTGCTGCTGAACGAAATCACGATTGGCGAGACTTATATGTTCCGCCACCCAGCGCAGTTGGATGCGCTGCGCAACGTGATTCTTCCCCAGATTTTGCAGATCAAGAGTTTGATCAGCCTCAAACGCCTTCGCTTCTGGTGTGCGGGATGTTCGACCGGAGAAGAGCCCTATACCCTGGCCATGTTTCTGCTCGAGGAAAAAGACAAGATGCTGGCTGGTTGGACATGGGATATTCTCGCCACCGACTTAAACGACAATTCGCTCGAGACTGCGCGTGCCGGCATTTACGGCGAATATGCCCTGCGCAACTCCAGCGATCTGCTGCGGCGGAAATACTTCAAGGACCTTGGCGACAAGCGCCTCCAGACCAATGATCTGCTCAAGTCGCAGCTCCGCTTTGACCGCATCAATCTCAGTGACGACAGCAAAATGATATTCCAGAAAGGCATGGACATCATCTTTTGCTGCAATGTGCTGATTTATTTTGATCTGACATCGAAGCGCAGAGTCGTCCAGCATTTCTATTCCAACCTGATGCCGGGGGGTATCTCTTCCTGGGCCATGCCGAGTCGCTGTTCCAGGTGGACGATTCATTTCGGCTGATGCATTTTCCCGGGACTACGGGGTACTGGAAGCCGACATCCATGCAGATGGCGGCGGCAGGAAACAAGAAGTGAACGCGAAACCACAATCACAGCTGAAAGAACAGATTAAGAAGCTGGACTCGATCTCCACCGCGCCCGCAATTTTGAAGCCGCTGCTCGATATGATGCGTTTGCCGTCTGACCAGATCAAAGTCGAAAAAGTAGTGGAGATGATATCGTTCGACGGATCGATCGCGGCGCAGTGTCTGCGGCTGGCAAACTCTCCCCTCTACGGCAGGCGCGAAACCGAAACTGTGCGCGCCGCGGTCATGGCGCTCGGTATCGACCGGGTGCGTTCGATGCTGCTTGGATTGTGCCTCAACCGGGTTATTCCGCAGGACAAGTGGGTGCTCGATCCGATTGCTTTCTGGCGGCATTCGCTGGGCTGTGCTCTAGTCACCCAACGGATGGCCAAGAAAATCGAATATCCAGATCTTGAAAAGGCTTATCTCGCCGGATTAATTCACGATCTCGGTTTTCTGGCGAATTCGGTCCTTTATCACGACGGTTTCAAAGAATGCCTTCGCCTCGCTACCGAGCAGCATGCGCCTCTGAATGTTATTGAAGAGCAAATCCTCGGTTTCTCTCATTGCGATACTGGTCAGATGCTTTGCGAACACTGGGGATTATCCAAGGAGTTCGGGGAGAGCGCTCGATGCCACCACGACGTGAGTCTGCTTCCGACGGCGGGCCCGCTCGCATGCCTGGTCCACCTGAGCGACCTTCTCTGCCGGATGCAGTATTTGGGCTATGGTTACGACGAGATTATGGGAGTTGATCTGGGCCGCGATGTGGCCTGGGAAACTCTGGTTATCACCTACCCGGCTCTTGCAAAAATGGACTTGATCCGCTTCACGCTCGACATTGATGGAGCTATGCCGGAAATTACGGCGACTGTTGATTCCGTTTTTGGCGCAAAGCAAATGGCAGCGGTTGCGAGCAGTTGAAGAACGCGCGGAGCCGATCTCGACGAATTCAGCAAAAAAAA
>PLBX01000436.1:10994-14361 GCA_003135495.1 Acidobacteriaceae bacterium
CTGAATGGCTCTTGGGCCCGCGAAACGTTCCGGCGTCGCCATTTAGACGTTTAGCGCCTTACCGCTTAGTCCAGGTTTTCCCGCCGTCGGTACTGCTCCATACTTCGCTAGTGCCTGTAGAAACCACAATCTGCTGAGAGTTTTGCCTTCCGGTGGGCGTGTCACTGCGGGAGTCGTTATCTGGCGAATCGGTATTCGGCAAATCAATTTGAGTTATATCCGAATTTAGCAACCCATCATTCATGGATGGATGCACCTGCGTCCAACTCACCCCGCCATCGGTGGAGTGGAACAGCGCGCCAGCCTGCCCGCCAGCCCACACATCTTGACCGCGGCTTGCGTAGCTTAACAATGGACGACCTGCGCGCAATGCAATTTGCCACGTGGTGCCAGCATCGGACGAGCGCCGCAGGGCCCCTGAGGCAATAGCCCATATGGCTGGCTGCATTGCGCCGCCCGAAACCTGAGCCTGTGCTCCTGTACTTTGTGTTTCTTCAGACGGCAGAGCTGGCTTTGCCTTCTCTATCGGGGGAGCATCGTTCCGTGCCATTAACACCTCGTCGGAACGAGGCGAATTCGCACGACTCTTCGCCTGGGCAGAGCGCGTTGCGAAATGCGATGACGTTTGTTTTTCTTTGCCCGACAATGACAAATTTGGTCTGGCCGGACTTTGAGGTTTATCGCTCTCGCTAATGGCGGTCGAAGGGTTCGAAGAAGACGAAGCGACCTGAGACTCTGCGGCCGGCGACATGTTGTCGTTGGCTGGACGGCTTGTTGCGGACGGCGCCGCCTGATTTTGCTTTCCTGGATGCAATACGAGAAGAGACGCTGCAAGCGCAATTCCCGCCGCCAAGCCGGCCCAGCCCAGATTCGGCCATGCTAGCCCGGGCCACCAATTTTTCTTGGCCGTGAGTGGTATTGAAGTTGGCCGTACAGGCGCAGACTCAACTAATACTGAAACAGGCGTGGAGTCGAGGCCGGCGCCTTCCCAGGCAATGTGAACTGTTTCCCGGCAGTCTCCGCAGAGCGCCAGGTGATGCAGGACATCTTCTCGCTCCAACGCAGAAATCGATTGCTCGGCAAAGGCCGTTAGCAGATTCGCATCTGGATGGGCTTTCGCCACGGGATCGCTCTCTGGCGGAGCCGTCCGTAGTCGGTCGTATACGATTTTGGGCACTTCACTCATTTTTTGCCGATTACCCTTTGCCAGTCATTTTCGCCAGCTCTAGTATGGAAGTAACAGTTACCATCCGTATTAAGGTCCGAACTACCACTGTTTCAGCCGTTACTACCATCCCGATCCTTGGTATTAATATTTCTCTTCCGGTCACTAATATTTCTCTCATGGAACGTTTTTGCGCTGGAATCTTGCGTCAAATGTGCCCGCAAATTCAACTTCAAATCCCGGACGTCGGTTTCGAGCGCTTCGGTCGATTGGGCGTGGCCCATGCCGAGCGCTCGAAGGCCGGCCAAAATCCTTTTACGGAGCGCGGTTGCGAGGCGGTCCAGGCGGCGGCTTACGCTCGATTCGTGCAATCCCAACATGCGTGCGATTTCCGCTAGCGTGCGGCCATCCAGATAATAAGCGGCCAGAGTGAATCTATCCTCCGGCGAGAGCTCGGCAAGGGCCTCGTCGGTGGCGGTCTGCAACCGGCTGTCGGGAACAGTGTCCGGGTGTGGAACGGGGGCGGCAAATTGCACGCCCTCTTCAGTTTGTTCTTCCAGGCTGACGGTTCGTTTCTGCTTGCGATATCGATTGATAAATTCCTGCGCCATCACCGTGCGCAGCCAGCCCTCGAGCGAACCGCGCCCGGTGTAAGACACTAGTTTCGAAACACGAATTCCGTCGCGCAGGTTAACGCCATACAAATCAGCGAATAGCGAATCGGCTAGTTCCTCGGCGTGCGTGCTATCGCGGGTGATGTGGAGCGCCATCCGATGCAGCTTTTGGCGATAGCGGCTGATAAAGTCCTGCCAGGCGCGCTCGTCGCCTGCTGCGCACCCGCGCGCGAGCGCAAGTTCTTCTACATGCAAGCTTGCGCTGAAGCCTGCCCTTTGTGGAGCGGAAACGTCCGCACCCTGGGGGAAATACTTGCCGAGAATCTCATCGAGGATTGCTGCGAAGTTCTTCTCGCTAATCCCATAAACGGCGGCGGAACTACGTTCGTAAAGGCCCGCAAAAGGGTTCGCGTCATCGCCGGATTTGACGGGTCTCGAAGAGTTCTGAATGGGCATGCCTTACACGATGCTAGCAATATTTTTGATGCAAGGCGGGACAAATCGTGCGTTCTTTTTCAGCGAGCAAGAGAAAAACTCCTGGAAGACTCGCTTCGTCTCCCGGCACGCTTGGCTGTGGCGTGCCGGGACTGGAGGGCGGCTCTTCTGCTATGACAAAATATTTATTCGACATATTTATTCACTATTTATTTCACAACACGCGCTAAGCCTTTGTGCACGACGTCATTCGCGTCATAGGCCAGATTGAGCGCAGGGAGTTCGTCGCGCGTAAACCAGCGAACATCAGCGGCATCGCTCGCGGCTTTGATATCTCCGCTCATTTCTCCACTCAACGGACGGCACAAGAAATCGATCAGCACAAAGTGATAGCGGACTCGCCCATCGTCGCCTGGAATTATGCGCTCGTAAACGCCCAGCATCTCTACCGTCTCAACTAACAATCCGGTTTCCTCGCGAGCTTCGCGGACGGCGGCTTCGCGCAAATTCTCTCCACATTCGAGCACGCCGCCGGGCAACGACCACTCGCCCAGAAGCGGCGGCGTTCCTCGCTGGATCAATAGCACGCGCGGCTGTCCCTGCTCGTTCGGCGTGGTGTCGACGATTACGGCGCCTACTCCTACAAGCGGCGACTCCGGATATTCACGTTTCATGCGATTCTCACAGCGACTCCCACCTAAGTCTCTCTCCGCGTCTCCATATCCATATCAATTGAAAAGACGGATCAGTATAAAGCCTTGAGAAGTTCATCACGGGCAACCGATGCAGCCGGGCCGCAGTCTTAAGGTTGTGAATTAAAACTGGAGAATCATAAATCTGCGACCCGGAATACAATAGCCGCCATGTCACTTGCCGAATACAAACGAAAGCGGCGCTTCGAAGAAACGCCCGAGCCTCCGCCGAAAGTTGAAAAAAAATCGCGCCATCGTTTTGTGGTGCAGCGCCATGCTGCGACCCGCCTGCACTATGATTTTCGCCTGGAGATGGAGGGCGTGCTGAAGTCCTGGGCTGTTCCCAAGGGGCCATCGCTTGATCCGGCGGACAAGCGGCTGGCCATGCAAGTCGAGGATCATCCCGTCGAATACGCGAGCTTCGAGGGCGTAATTCCCGAAGGCGAATACGGCGGTGGCAC
>PLBX01000329.1 GCA_003135495.1 Acidobacteriaceae bacterium
GCGAGTATTTCCGAGCACTGCGAGAGGCTTAAACAGCCAGGGCTTAGCCAAAGACACTCTCACAGCACAAGGAATAAAGCTCACGAATCGAACTTCGCAACCAGCGACTTGGCGTTTATTTCTTATGGCAACTCTGAAACTGATCCTCGGCTTCGCCATCTTCTGCGCAGTGGGTCTGGCGGGGCTGAAGCTCGTTCCGCCCTTCTTTTCCAATTACCAGTTTGAAGACGCGATCAAGTCGGAAGCTGTCCAGGCAACGTATACCACTCGCTCTGAAGAAGATATACGCGAGGCCATTATTAAGCAGGCCCGCAACTACGATATTGCGCTTACCCCCAAGCAGGTGAGTGTTTCGCGCGTCGGCGGCATCGGTACAGGCAGTCTCACGATCGAAGCTGATTACAGCGTTCCAATAAATTTCCCCGGCTACTCGACCAGTCTCGACTTCCACCCTTCGTCGAAGAACAAAGGTGTGTATTAGGAATCGGCTATNNTGGAGATGAAGTTCGAGAAGTGACGGAAGGTAGTTATCAGTTATCAGTTATCAGTTATTAGCTACCAGTCCTCCGTTCGTCCTCTGCTATCCCATCATTGCCGGTCTGCGGTAGTATGGCAAAACTAAATGGATAGCGGATTCTTGTAGAACCCCGCCCGTTGCGGAGCCCTTCCTATGAAAAACTCTGGATATCTTTGCGTTGCTTTTTTTCTCTCGATCTTCGCAGTGAGCGCACAGGAATCGTCTCAACCAGCGCCCCCCGCTGCTCCCAAGCATCCGGTAACCGATGAGTACAACCGCGTTAAGGTCACGGATGACTATCGTTGGCTCGAGAACTGGGACGATCCCGCAGTTAAACAGTGGAGCGCTTCTGAGAATGCTTACGCGCGGACATATCTGGACGCATTGCCCTCCCGCCCCGCTGTCAAAGAGCGCCTGCAGCAGCTTCTGGGCTCTGGCTCGGTCGCTTACTTTTCATTGCAATTCCGAGGCGGAACGCTTTTTGCGAGGAAGAACCAGCCTCCCAAGCAACAGCCATTGCTCATAGCTCTGGATGCCTCGGCTGATCCTGCAAGTGAGAAAATAGTTTTTGATCCGAATGTAGCCAGCGCGAAAGGTTCGATCGCGGTGGACTTCTACGTCCCCTCCCTCGACGGGAAGTTCGTCGCCGCCGCAGTGTCTGAGAACGGATCGGAGGACAGCGAGGCTCGCGTCTTCGAAGTCGCCACCGGCAAGCAACTTCCCGATCGCGTGCCGCGCGTGAACTTTGCCACCGCAGGCGGCAGCCTGGACTGGAACGCCGAGGGCTCCGGCTTCTATTACACGCGCTATCCCCAAGGCAACGAGCGGCCCGCCGAAGACGCTAACTTCTTTCAGCAAGTTTACTTTCACAAGTTGGGCACCGACCCGCAGCAGGACAAATACGTGATCGGCAAAGATTTCCCGCGCATTGCCGAAATCCATTTACGCACGAGCGACAACGGCCGCTGGCTGATGGCAACAGTGGCGAATGGCGATGGTGGCCAGTTCGCCCACTACTTGATGGACGCGAAGGGAAACTGGACTCAGATCACCGGCTTTGAAGATGAGATCGTTTCGGTCAAGGTAGCGCCCGATGACAGCCTCGTCATGCTGTCCCACAAAGGCGCTCCGCGCGGCCACTTTTGCGCTTGCCGCTTGCAGATCTTCCTTCCGCAAAAGGAAACTCAACAAAAATCGATTTAGCCAAAGCGAAGACTATCGTTGCACAAAGCTCAGGTTCTGGATCGGGCTCCAGCTCCGGATCTAATTCAGACGACAGCTCGCGTGCGGCCGTCGAAAGTTTTGAGCCGGCTCCCGGCAGGCTTTACGTCGTAGATATTATCGGCGGTCCTTCTCGCGTGCGCGTATTCGATCCTCAAGGTCATCCGCTTGCCGCGCCTTCTCTGCCACCGATCTCTGCGGTCGATGACGTGGTTTCCATCGGCGGAGGGAACGCGTTGTTGCTTGAGTCCTCTTATTTGCAACCCGCCGCGTGGTATCGCTTCGACGCGGCTAGTGGAAAATCGACGCGCACCGCGCTCTCACAGGTTGCTCCCTACAATTTCGACGACGCTGAAGTGGTCCGGGAATTTGCTGTTTCGAAGGACGGCACGCGCGTGCCGCTGAATATCATTCGGCGGAAGGGCGTGAAACTTGATGGCCACAATCCGACGCTGCTTTACGGCTATGGCGGTTACGGGGTTAACGAGTCGCCATTTTTCGCCGGATCGACCACTCGCGTATGGCTCGATCAGGGCGGCGTATACGCCATCGCAAACATCCGCGGCGGCGGCGAATACGGCGAGGAATGGCATAAAGCTGGAAATCTGACGCACAAACAGAATGTATTCGATGACTTCGTCGCTTGTGCCCAACATTTGATCGACCAGAAATATACTCAACCTTCTCATCTGGCGATCTTGGGCGGAAGCAATGGTGGCCTGCTGATGGGCGCGGCGCTCACGCAACATCCCGATCTTTTTCGAGCGGTTGTTTCCCATGTCGGAATCTATGACATGCTGCGTGTTGAACTCGATCCCAATGGGGAATTCAATACGACTGAATTCGGCACGGTGAAAAAGCGCGACGAGTTTGACGCGCTTTATGCTTACTCTCCTTATCACCACGTGAAGGACGGCACCGCGTATCCTGCAGTTTTGTTTTTAACCGGAGAAAATGACCATCGCGTCAATCCGCTGCACTCGCGAAAGATGACTGCGCGCTTGCAGGCAGCGAACAGTTCCACTCGTCCCATACTGCTCCGCACCTCATCTAACTCGGGCCACGGAATCGGCACCGCGCTCAATGAGAGGATTGAACAAGGAGCGGACGTCCTCAGCTTCCTGTTCGCTCAGTTGGACGTAAAGTTCGTCCCAGTTTCAAAATAGAGGATCCGGAACCGCATAAATTTCCGCTAGCGAAGCCTAAATCTTTCGTGCTCGGGGCGCATGTCGTCGCCCTCGCCCTGATGAATCACGCATCCAAATAGTTAGGGCAATAGCCGCGTGATTTAGAATCTATCCATACCATTTGATGAAACGATATCCCATGTGCTGGACCAAGTTGCGGACCGAGTTTCGGTCCGAAAACCTCATCGCTCAGTGCATAGTTTTCTATGGCTATTAAATTAAAAATCCCGGCATCTCGAAGCGGAGCGCAGAGCGGAAGCCGTCGCGGCAAAAGCGGCGGCAAGGCTGGCTGGCTCGGTCGCGATCCCGTCGTACGAATTGCCTTGATCTTGTTTCTGTCGCTGTCATTGCTGATTGTGGGCTTTTTTTCTTACTGGTATGTAAAGTACGACCGCATTATCGAACAGCGATTTCGCGGTCCGGCATTTTCCACTTCCGCCAAGATTTTCGCTTCGCCGGAACTGGTTAAGGTTGGAGCAAAATTGTCCACTGCCGAAATCGCGGCGGCGCTGCGCCATGCGGGATACTCCCAAAAAGAAGGCGAATCTCCGCTGGGCACTTATCGCCTGCACGGCAGCTCGATCGAAGTTATACCGGGTCCCGAGTCTTACCACAGTCCGGAGCCGGCAACCATCAACACCGCCGACGGAACAGTTTCATCCATCACCAGCCGCTCCTCTGGAGAACTGGCTGCCTACGAGCTCGAACCGCAGATGCTGACTTCGCTCTTCGACGCCGAACAGCGTTCCAAGCGGCAACTTGTGAAGTACGATCAAATCCCCAAAATTCTGGTGGATGCCGTTACCTCGATCGAAGACCGCCGGTTCTTCCAGCACAATGGCGTTAACTTTTTGCGGCTCGCGGAAGCCGCGTGGATCGACTTCACTCACGGACGTCACCAGCAGGGTGGCTCCACGATTACGATGCAGCTCTCGCGGGCATTCTTTTTGACCCCGGAGAAAACTTTCCGTCGGAAGCTCATCGAAATGTTGATCGCGGTGGAGTTGGAGCAGAAGTTTTCCAAGCAGCAGATCTTCGAGTTTTATGCCAACCGCGTCGATCTCGGGCAGCGGGGATCGTTCACCATCTCAGGCTTGGCCGAAGCCTCGCGCTCCTATTTCAATAAGGATTTAAAAGACATCAATTTGCCGGAAGCCGCCCTGCTCGCGGGATTAATTCAGGCCCCCAGCGCGCTATCGCCATACCGCCATCCCGAGCGCGCTCTGGAACGCCGCAACATCGTGATTGAGTCGATGGTTGAAACTCGCGCCATCACGCG
>PLBX01000236.1 GCA_003135495.1 Acidobacteriaceae bacterium
GTCTTGAAATTACTTAGCAGGAGGGAGGGGCGCGCGCGGAAACTCGCCCCGCAAAATCGCTGGATTGAAATGAAATTCTCGGTGCCGTTTCCCGTACTTCGATTACCAGCCTCAACAACGACAGCGACCCGGAAACCGGCTTTGCGCCGTCAGAGCAACTGGCGCAGCAACAATCATGATTCTGGCAACAACCATCAACCGCATGAAACGAATCTTCCGACGGCTCGATAGATGNNAGACTCAGACTCGGATGCCGCCATAGCCGAATGGCATGGCATCACCGAACCAGAATTATGGGACGCCGCGTGCTCAGAAACTCGCCGGCGCTCGCAATGCGCGGCACTCATCGGCGCACTGGCCATCGCCAGCGGCCCGAACGCCGTAGCGAGCATTACCAGCAACAACGATCTTGCGACCCAACGCGCTCCCCACATTTCGAAAAGCATAGCAGTTGCTCCCGGCTCGCGGCTAGCGCTCTTGCGGTACCATTTCCCTGTGCATGTACTCGCCGAGCGCCTTCTAAACACAATTCGGAAACACAGTTCGATTCGAGCCGGCGATCGTCTCGCGACTGCAGTGTCGGGCGGCGCGGATTCTATCGCTCTCCTTCTCCTGCTGTTAGAACTGCGCTCCGAGCTTGGAATCGTTCTGTCGGTTGCGCACGTCAATCACAAGTTGCGCAATCAAGAGTCTGACGAAGATGCCAGTTTTGTCGCCCAATTGGCGAAGCAACACGACCTTGAATTGCACTTCGAAGAGGCGCCGGTTCCGCGCAAAAATAAATCTGAAATTAGCGCAGAGGTTCTCTCCGGAATCGAGGCCGCAGCCCGTGATCTGCGCTACGCATTTTTTCGCCGCTTGGCGCGCAGTGGCCGAGTTACGAAGATTGCCACCGCTCACACCCTCGACGATCAGGCAGAAACCTTGCTCCTCCGCATCTTTCGAGGCACCGGAATCCGCGGACTCGCAGGCATCCATCCCCAAATCACATTCGTCGATAACACTGACCGCCGCCCCTACGGCGAACTCGTGCGCCCGCTGCTAGCCTTTCGCCGCGCCGCATTGCTCGAATATTTGCGTGAACGCAACCAAAGCTGGCGCGAAGATTCGTCGAATCAGGATGTCACTTTCCTTCGCAACCGGATTCGCCATCGGCTTCTGCCAGCCATCAGAGAAGAGTTCGGTGAATCCGCAATCGAACACATGAGTGAACTCGCCGACATCGCCAGCGCCGAAGAAGCGCACTGGAAGTCGGAGCATCCCGAANNCTCCGGCGGTTGGAGCCTCCGGCGCACCCGCCATCACCTGATTCTCGAATCCGACTCAGCCCGTGTCACCCAGAAAAACGTAAGAAATCTACCCTCGGCCCGCACTCCCGCAGATCAATCCCCAAACTACGAATACTCATTGTCCATCCCCGGAACCGTCGCAGTTCCGGAACTGGCAACCTCTGTGGAAGCCCGCATGATCGATCCCGCCTTCGCCCCGCAGGATTTTATTCCACAAAAAAACTCCAGCCAGTTACTGGACATCGAACGCCTGCCGAAGCAGGTTCTAATCCGCAACTGGCGTGCCGGGGATCGCTACTGGCCCTCGCATACGGCAGCCGCCAGGAAAATTAAAGAACTATTGAGTGATCGCCATCTGACGGGCGCTGAAAAAAAANNTGTGGCCAATCGCGGTCGCGCCGGATCTCGGAATAATCTGGATGCGAGGCTTCCCGGCTCCCGCCGCTTTGCAAGCCAAAGAAGGGTCAGCGAAAGCAATTTGGATTCGCGAAACTGCGCCCATCCATTCACAGCAGCCCGATTAAACGCTTCGCGAATAAGCGCATGGCGATGATCGCATCCCAAACCCCGCACATTTTTGAACCCGCCATGGTGTAACATGCCGATGTGCACCACGCCACGCCAATTCATGCAGTTACCGTGATGCTCCCGACGGTCACACTTGAACTCCGACCGGAGGCGCCGCGTCCGCTATGAACGGTTCACCGAATGCCGGATTGCGACAAGTGATTTCGGCCGACCAGATTCAAAAAAGAGTCCGCGAACTCGGCAGGCAGATTTCCGATGACTATCGCGGCCAAACCGTAATCACTCTCGGAATTCTTGAGAATAGCTTCCTCTTTATGGCCGACCTCGTCCGCGCCATCGAAGTGCCCATCATCTGCTCTTTCATTAAGCCCAGCTACAAGCAGAGCACGCAGAACGAATCTCCCCTGCTCGAGATCCTTTTCAGCCACGAATTCCCGATCGCCGGAAAACACGTCCTGCTCATCGAGGGATTAGTGCACTCCGGTGTCACCAGCGAGTTCCTGATGAGTTACCTTCGCGGCAGGGACGCGGCCTCTGTAAAACTAGTCACGCTTCTCGATCGCCAATCCGCCCGTCGCGTCCCTTTGCAACCCGATTATTTCGGCTTTCTTGTGGATGATTCCTACCTTTGCGGCTACGGTTTGGGCAGCGCCGAGCAGACCGGCCGCAACCTTCCATTTATAGCGGCCACCGTTTAAGCCACCGTCATCTGGAGTTACTTCGTACCTTTTGCCGCTCCGTTTTTTCTGGAAAAGGTCTAAAATGAGTCAGCAGTCTTTTTTGATCGATTTTCCGCCTCCAGCATCCAATATGAGGCGGCACTCGTTGTCGGCTAACAACACTAGCTATCGACCAGGCTGCACTAGAGGACTTTTACGTGAATTCGACCATTAAGACAGTGCTTTTTTGGGCGGTAATTGTAGTTTCGGCCTTCCTGCTCTGGCAGGTNNGACATCGACCAGGGCAACGTCCACGACGTCGTGTTTATCGGCCAGGAAGTGCGCGGCAAGCTCAAGAACGACGCTCCCTTCCACACCATCGTGCCCGTGAATTACCCGGACATGTACAAGAAGCTGACCGACAAGA
>PLBX01000117.1 GCA_003135495.1 Acidobacteriaceae bacterium
GGAAGTTCGCGGAAAGTGTCGGTAAGGTGGCGGCTGACCGATTACGTTTTCATTTCATCGAGATTGGCGACTTGCCTCTTTATAACGACGATCTGTGGGAAAGTCCTCCGCGTTGGCCGTGCCAATGCAGCTGCTCGGGGGTGTCTGTGTCGTTGTGTACTTCGACCATCACTGGCTGGCCTTCTTTGAAGCGCAACAAAGGGCCTGGAAACTGACCGTTATAGGTGATCGCCGAGACGATCCGTTTCGGTGCGATTTCGATCGCACTCGATTCGATGTGCAGGGTATAGTCCGACGGGCTGCTCTCGGACTGTGAGGAGAGCTGTACCAGAGATCGTGGTGCGAGCGCCGGGACCAGTGAGTCCCCCGAACCGTACAAAGCTGCGGCCGCGACGCAGGTGGATCACTAGTGATTGGATCGATGGAGAGTACAGCTTGGAAGTTATGAATGTGAAGTTTGGGTCCCCCTCCGACAGTCCCGCCATGGCGACCGGTGAAGCCACCGTGGAATTCCTTAGCGCATGCTGCCGACTCATGGACCTGCTGAGTAAAGCAAGCGTTACAGGGGACGGAGGCCATACTGGGGACAGGCAATTTTGCGCAAGTATGTTCGACCGGTTGCCCAAAGGGTTGGAATCCAAAAGCGCATCGGGTGGCATACGTTTCGGCATACCTATTCGACACTGCTTAGGAGCGTAGGGACAGAGTTCAAAGTCATGCAGGAATTGTTGCGGCACTCCTCACTACGTTCCACTCTAGACATCTATACGCAAGCAATCTCGCCCGCAAAGCACGCTGCGCAAGCGGCGGTGCTGGCGCTCGTGTTTTCCTCCGAAACAAACACTGCGTCATTCGCGCAGACACCGGGACCGCAAGCGACAGGACGTGAATAGCGATACTAAGTTCGTGCGCGGTGTCCGAAAAAGGGTGCAAAAAGGGCACCGGAATGTGTCCTTTTGCACCCCCATTGGTTTCAGGGAAATCTATGCAAGCCTTTGAAAAGTAATGGCGGGGACGACGAGACTCGNNACTCGCGACCTCTGCCGTGACAGCGAAATCTTCAACCGTAACTAACTGAAAAAACGCGGCACGGATGGCGCTACAGAAACGTTTTAATGACCCTCGGAAACAGTTCGTGGACCCCTATTGGACCATAATTTCTGGTGTGCTTTCACACGGCAGAGGCCGGTCGAAACTGACGCTTGATCGGCGCGAATGCGTCGAATTGGGAGTGCCCAGCCAGCGTCTCCCAGAAGCCGACTTCGGCCCGCGTGGTGCCGCCAACCCTTCCCGACGACCGTATAACTTCAGAGTTGCCTGTTATCCGGGCGCAATCGGCAATCTCGTAACATTTCTAGAGATGGAACAGAAATAGGGGATGAGTAGTTCGTGGATGAGCGTCAGCCTGGAGCTGGCGCGGTCGCGGAGGGCGCCAAGGAAAAACGGGGGTTGATGTTCTTATGCGCCGTTCCGTCTCTTCTTTGGCGCGCGGCCCGACGACTCGTTCAGGCTCACGGCCGCGCGGATCCCCTTATTCAGAAATCCTCCTGGAAGCTTGTATGCAGCCTTTTCGTTAGAGGGGAAAGGCTCCTGAGACTAGGTTGTGATATGGGTAGTGCTATACATATCCATGAATGATATCGTTAGACATATAAATTGTGGACAGCCGACATGATATGCTATACTATATAATTTATGACACACGATACACTAAGACGTATCAAACCTCTCAGACTCAAGGGCCTACCCGAAGACTTCCGCCTAAAGATAAAGGAAGCGCGGCTTAAGCGCGGCTGGGGTCAGCGCGAGCTTGGCGCGAAGGTCGGCCTGCCCCAGCCACACATCTCCGCCATCGAATCCGGAGAGATCGTGCCGCGCTTCGATACCCTGCTCGACCTCGTCCGCGTTCTTGACCAAGACATCCTGCTCATACCGCGCACACTTGTACCTGCCGTACAGTCCCTCATACGCGCTCAGCGGGAGCCGGCGGAATCTGAAGAGCAGTCGCTCTATGCCGCAGACGATGAAGAGAACGCACCAAAGGAAAAGCGCCACGATGAAGTTTGACCCGAAAACCCTGAACGCACTGGACGTGAAACTACACGGCCGCCGGATCGGCGTCATCAACCGCCTCGGCGGCGACCGTCATCTTTTTTCCTTCGAGCAGGACTACATCGACGATCCGAACAGACCTACACTCAGCCTTTCTTTCAAGGGACAGGAAGGCGGACTGGTTACGGCAACGCGTGGCATTACGGGCCGACTGCCGCCATTTTTCTCGAACCTGTTGCCCGAGGGCCATCTGCGCGACTATCTCGCCGCGCGCGCGGGCGTAAAGCCGCAGCGTGAATTCTTTCTTCTCGCGGTGCTCGGCGCCGATCTTCCCGGCGCGCTCGTAGTCTTGCCCAGCTCACGGGAACATGAAGGTGATCGTCATCGTGGCGATGATCGTGAAGATGATCGCCAACCTGATGCAGCGCTGAGATTCTCACTGGCGGGGGTGCAACTCAAGTTTTCCGCCGTCATGGACGCGTCAGGCGGTCTGACAATCCCGGCCGACGGCATGGGCGGTTCGTGGATCGTCAAGCTGCCTTCCGCCCGCTTCGCCGCGGTGCCCGAAAACGAATATGCGATGCTCGCCCTCGCCCGCGCCGCAGGGATCGGCGTCCCTCCGAACCGCTTGATTGAGATCGGCGACATCCACGGCCTCCCGCAGGACGCGGGAGCCTTAGAAGGAAAAGCGCTTGCCGTGGAGCGCTTCGACCGCGGTGCCGGAGGCGAGTCGATCCACATGGAGGATTTTGCGCAGGTGTTTGGACTATTTCCTGACGATAAGTACGACCGGCGCAGCTACGCCAATATCGCGGCGGTGCTCTGGGCGGAAACCGGGGAACCCGGCACCTACGAATTCCTCCGGCGACTCGTGTTTTCCGTACTGATCGGAAATGCCGACATGCATCTCAAGAACTGGTCTCTGCTTTATCCTGACCGCCGCACGCCTGTCCTGTCGCCGGCCTATGATTTTGTGGCCACCCTCCCCTATATTCCACACGACCGGCTCGCCTTGAATTTCGGCGGCAGCCGGAGCATCGATGAGATCACGGCCGACCAAGTACGCCGATTCGCCGATACCGCGCGGCTGCCGGCGAGTCCTCTCTGGCCAATCGTATCCGAGACGACGGAACGCACCGTTGCTGCATGGGATGGGCTTGAAGAAAAAGAACTACTGCCCGGCGACATGCGAGTCGCCATCGGTAAGCACATACTTGCCGTCGCCGCGACGATCCGCGACAATCCGCCCCGCTAACCACCAATATCAACGGGGAGACCCGCGCCATCAAAATCTTTGCACTCGAAACTACCGTAGTTATTGGGATAGCCGAGCTGGTTTGAAATAATCCGGGTCTTGCCGATCATTTGATCGTCGCACCAGTCTGACTCGGGCTCCTCTCGCGTAACTTCAATACTTTCAACTTACCTCAGTTACCTCAGCACACCTAAGACGCTCTCAATCTCACATTTTTGGGACACATAGCCACCATCTGTCCACCATTTGGGACACTTAACTCTCAGGTTACTCGCTGGAACTTGCCCTTGTAACTCGCCCGATCAGCGTTACACTCACCAGCAAGAGAGGCACACACGATGCAAACCGATGAACTCTTCGAAAAAGGAAATCCGCTGCACCGGCAAGTCAGGATCGTCCAAGGGAAACGCCACATCGAGAGCGGAAAAGCGCACGCGGCCTTCCGAGCGTTCGCTGAGATGGGAGAGTCTCGGAGTGTGCGCGGAGTTGCCGAGCAGTTATCCAAATCTCGTACTTTGATCTCGCGCTGGAAGAACTATTGGGCATGGGCTGAGCGCGTCCGACTCTGGGATGACGCTCTGCAAGAGGCAGAACAGGCCGGCATGATCCGTGCGCGACGTGCGATGAGCGAACGACAGGCACGCCTCGCCAGTCTTGCTCAGAACGTCGTCACTACGCAGCTCATAAAAATCCAGCACGAGCTCGAAGCACAAGACGCCAAGACGCTCAGCCCTGCCGTCATTGCTCGCCTGTTCGAGATTTCGGCGCGCATCGAGCGGCTAGCCAGAGGCGGCGGCGACCCAGATCAGGACCAAGTGGCGAAGATCTCGGTCACGATCGCAATGCAGAAAGGGCCACGCTACGAAACCGAGATTGGTGACGGCGACACGCGCGAATTACTCGCTACGTGCGGAGAACTTAAGGCGCTCGTTGATCCGATGGAGCGGAAAGACGAGTCATGACCACCCCGAGCCTTACGCCCAACGAGAAGCTGATCGTCGATCTGTGTCTCGCCTCTGCCATCCTCGCCCATGGCGGTGATTTGCTGCTCTTGCTGCCGCTCATGCGCGAAGAAGGCCGCGAGCTCGCCAGCGATCCAGACCTCGTGCTCAAGTGCCACCTGCTGGTCGCGAATTACTACCAGCATCATCGCGTCTTTGCCCAAGCCTTCGCGAGTAACAAGGGCGCCAGCGCGTTGCCGAGCACCGGGCATACATTTCCATCCAACCGCATCGCCTCGGTGCTACGGCGCGTCTGGGAACGGTTCGAGCGCCGACTCTACGAGCGGTCTGAGACGCCGCTCGAAGCCGCGGAGCTCGACCGCCTGCCATCTGCCGATGACCTCGACAGCATCGCGGCCGAGCAGAAGGCTCGCGAAGCGACTGAGCCCGAGCCCAAGCCTGAGCTGCCGGGCGATTGCGGATACGCGAACCTTACGACCGTCGTCGTGCGCGTGCGCTGCAGCAAGGGCAAAATGATCGACCTCGACGGAAAAGTGTATGGCGTCTGCCCGAACTGCCTCGGAGCATTTGCGATGAAAGGAAGTGCAGCATGATCGAGCCTGGCGAAGTTTATGGACAACTCACGGTGATCCGTGAAATTGCGAAAGACGAACAAGGGCGTCGCAGATTCTTGTGCCGATGTTCCTGCGGCAACGAGAAAACCATTCGTGGGCAAGGGCTCAGACCCGGCTCCTCATGCGGGTGCGCTGCTCGGAATCTGATGCAGTTTTATCGGCGCGACGAAGTGGATGGTCACCTGATTGTTTGAGACGACGGAAACCGGTCGCATCGGGTGAGGAAGTGCCTGAGAAAGTGACTGCCGAAGTTCCCGCCTAACTGAGAGTCTCAGCCACCAAGCGGCCATCGCCTGCAACCGCTCCACTCAATCCATCACCTTCCGGTGATCATGAAAACTCTTATCCGACGCTGAGTTACTAATGCAAGTATTTGACTTAGTAAGGTGGTCCACTATACTTAAAGTAGGTTCTTATGCTCAATAAATTCGGCATCGACGAAGATTCCCACATCATGACCGGCCGGAGAGCAGCACCCGAAGCAGGCAAGTTCAGGCTGCTATTGTCCGATACGTTCTCGGGCGACGACTCCGCGCTAGATTTCAGCGACAAAGCAGAAGCGATTGCCTTCGCCCAAAGCAAGGCGGGTCAGGATTTTCTGAAACTGTACCTCTACGACGACCAGGGAGAGTTGGTGTTTTCATGCTGACGAGCAACTTCAAAAAGAGCGGCGACGATCCGAACTCGATCGGCATCTCGCTAGGCGTGCCGCTGAGCTATCACGGTCAGCGATACCCTGCACTCCATCCCACCAGGGCGATGCTGAAGATCAAAGACCACGAACAATATCGCGCGGCGTATCAGGCCGGCATACTCGACCAGCTCGACGCCGCAGATGTGTGGAGCGAGCTCCACGCCATGACAGAGAGCCCGATCCTGCTTTGCTGGGAGAAGGCGAACGAATTTTGCCATCGTCGCATCGTGGCTGAGTGGCTGGAACTGCACCTGGGCGTCATCATCCCAGAGCTGGGATTTGATCGCGAGAAATGCCTTCCTGCGATGGAAGCGCCTGCGAAGCAATCGACTCGATGGTACCCGCGTCCGAACGAGCGTTTCCTGTGGTCGCCTCAAAGTCAGTTAGTGTAATCGCGATTTTTCGCCAGTTAACCGCTTGGGAGAGGTCAGTCCGCCTTTCTCCTGCTTGCAAACGCTTCCCAATATGCCTCGCCGAGGGCGACAAACTCTTCGGGCGTAACTTGCTTCTCCCCGATGTAGAAAGTAATCCCTTCCCCGCGAATGTACGCGTCTACGTAGGAGTCTCCACCCACCAATAGACCAAGCTGCAAAGCGACAACATCCGAACCACGGCCTAGCGTTGCATTGGATACTTCCAAACCATCGCTTATCAGTCGCTCCAAATCAGCCCACGACTGCGACTCTTCACGGCATTTGCGCTGGTATTCGGCGATCGCCGCCTCCTGCTGTGCGCGGGACATTCCCTGCGGGATTGTATAGCCGCCCGGCCACGAGACAGTGCGGAATGAGCGCACGGAGCGCACGCCGTTCACAACTATGACAAATTGGGTCGGTTCGGGCAGGTGATGGAAATCCCTAACGTAGCGAACATCGAATCGCAGCGTAACGGTGCAAGCTAACAAGTCAGATTCGATTGCCAACAGGTCACCGTCGTGAAGCGTGTCCCAAAGACTAAACGTCGGGATGCCTTCCGGGAAGTTGACCCAATCGACCACTGGTTGCTTGTCGGAATCCATGAAAGCCTCGACAGCATAATATCAGCGGTCTGCACATTCACAGTCAGACTGACGTTAACAGGCGTGGGTGTTGAAAAACTCCCTCTTCGTCTCAAACAGCCAAATTTTGGGGGATAGAAAATGTCTGCCCGATCCGAGAAGATCGATTGTGGGGCTTCCCTGACGCAATTTTATTTTCGCGAATTTCGCGAGAATGAGTTTTTCAACAGCCACAGGCGATTTCACTAATTGAGAATTGCGACCGTAGTTAGTGAAAAGGCGATTTGCGACACCTACCGACTAAGAGCGATGTACGCGACGTAAACGAACAGGGCTGCACCGCCGATTCCGATTCCCCCTACAACCAATCGCAGAACAGGTGGCGGCATTCGATAGGGATGCCAACTGTCCTGCTTCCATGCATTCGCAAAATTATCCATCGCGCGTCTGACTTTGTCGGGCCGGAAGATGGCGAACATCGCAAAGCAAAAAAAGAGCACTGCCATCAGCAGCGCTGCTGGTGCATCGGCTCGACTGGGGAGAGTTCCTTGCACATGTACAAATTACCACCGCCAGCCCCTAAGTGTGACGCTAACTGCTGTTAACAGGCGTGGGTGTTGAA
>PLBX01000137.1 GCA_003135495.1 Acidobacteriaceae bacterium
GCCGAGGATTACATAGTCCCAATTGGCAAGGCCCGTGTGGCGCGAGAGGGAAGGCATCTCAGCGTGATCACTTATGCCGCGATGCTCTACACCGCGCTCGAGGCAGCGGAAATTTTGAGCAAGGAAGGAATCGAGATCGAAGTCCTCGACCTGCGCAGCGTCGCGCCGCTCGATCGGGAAGCGATTGCGACCACGGTAAAAAAGACGAACAAAGTCATCATCCTGCATGAGCACATGCGCACCGGAGGATTGGCGGGGGAAATTTCCGCGATCATTAACGAAGAAGCGTTCGACGATCTCGACGGGCCGATCGTACGTCTGACATCTCTCGACACGCCAGTTCCGTTTTCTCCGCCGCAGGAAGAATTTTTTCTGCCCAAAGTTTCCGACATAGTGCGCGAGGCGCGTCGATTGCATGCTTACTAACGGCCTATTTCAGATTGAAACAACGATCCGTTTTTCTCCGTCGTCGGTTGCGCATTCTGCTGTTTGAAGCGGAGACTCCTGTTATATAAAGAAGGCAAGACGCCTTGGGTTCCGGGCTTGGGGATGTGAAATGCGCAATTTTATTCTAGGGATCGTCGTCACCATTCTGGTGATCGTGTTTGGCGGTGTGGGATTAGCCCTGCTTGGTTTTTTGCCAACTCGCGCGAATGTTGCTCCGCCTCAAATTGAAAGCCATATCGCGATGAGCGCGCTCGATAATTCCGTTGAACGGCACGCTCCTCGATTGAATAATCCTGTTCCTCCCACCGACGAAAATCTGATCTCGGGATTAAAAATCTATACGATGAATTGCGCGCTGTGTCACGGCGATCTGGACCGCAAGCCGTCGACGCTGGAAAAATCGTTTTATCCGCCGCCGCCGACTCTCATTTTGCATCCTCCAGACGATGCGGAATGGCACCTCGCCTACGTGATCCGCAACGGCGTTCGCTATACAGGCATGCCGGCATGGGATAAGGCGCTTTCCGATTCTGATATTTGGAAAGTGACTGGCTTTTTAACTCGCGTGGAAAAACTGCCTCCAGCGGTGCAGGAATATTGGAAGAAGACAAGCGGCGTTGCCGCTCCCACCAGCTCAGAGGAAGGGCACGATCACGATCACAAATAGATTCGATGTGTTATTTGGGCGGATAGCTGAAGTTGACGGTGATTACGGTTTGGGTCGGCGTGGCGTGACCGTTGACCGTGTAAGGTTGGAACTGCCACTGTTTGACGGCCGCAACGGCTGCGCGTCCTAAAATAAAATACCCTCGAACTATTTTCAAATCCTCCACGCTGCCGTCGCGAGCGATCAGCAACTGGAGCACGACCGGCCCGTGAAGTTTTTGCGCCATCGCTTCTTGAGGATATACAGCATTTACGGTGCGAACGAGAAGCGCGCGAGCTGCCTCTTCGTTCAGCGTCACCCGTTCACCTGTTGGCTGGACCGCAGGCTGCGATTGCGGAATGGAGACTGGCATCAATTGCGCCGGATTTACCGCAACCACAACTGGCGGCGCAATCGGCGGTGAGTTTTTCATGCTATCGGGAATCGCCGCTCGCTGCACGTGAACCGGTATTTCCTTCGGACGTTCGAACGCGGGAACGGGCAACGGAAGGTCAGAAGCTGGAGGCAGCGGCTGAGGAGCGTCGGACAGCGTCGATGTGGTTGCGACTACTCCAAGCGCCGGAATTTGGCCATTCGAATTCTGATCTTTGTTAAGATACGCATCCTGTTGCGCGTCAATCGTGGTCGTCGGAGTGACCGTTGGGTTAGCCGCAGGGTGTGTAAAAAGAGCAGAAACGGAATCGCGCAAGCCGCGAAATTTCAGAGGAGTTTGTGATAATAATCCCAAAACTTCGTGCGATTTCCAAAAACCGAGGGCAACGACAAGCACAAGTGCAGCAGCATAAGCTCCGCGACGGCCGATAGCCGTTCCGCGCTTGCGCGCTTCTTCTTCCGCTCCGAAATTTGCGGTGGATTCATCGATATTGTTGGCATCGATGTCGGAAGTGTTCTCTTCCGCGAAATCGACGGGCTCTTCGGCGTGATCCCCGTTCGGTCCATTGGCGTCATCGGAGAGTGAGCTTGCGCTGCCGTTGCTTCGGTCGCTGGCATCGAGTTCTGCCTCGGCGTCATCTTCGACTGACGGTTGCATCTTTTCGCACGCTTTGGCGAGAACAGCCTGTGCTTCTTCCGCAGAAATCGGGCGATAGATGAGGAAATCCAGCCGGTTGTCGCGCATCTCGCCTGCGGTTGGTTCGTGATCTACGATGGCGATAGAGACGGTATTGCGATTCGGCTCGGCCTCACGAGCACGCTTTAGCAAAAAGGTGGCTTCGGGTTGGTCGGCCCAGTCAACGATTGCGCAAGAAAACACCCGCGTCTTCGCCTGATCGATGGCAGTAAAAATGTCAGAACGAACTTCAACGCGAATCCCCGTGCTCTTACACGCCGCGGTCATAGCGGTGTTGGTTTCGGAGTTCTTCGAGAACAACAGGGCGCGGAAAGCCATTGCCGCAATAGATTATCGGGGTTTTCGCGGTAACGACAGGTAACCAGTGGGCAGTTTGCCCGTGGAATTTGGCCAGCACCGCACGAAACGTGATGTTCAGCCCTGTTGAGGTGGTGACCTTCGTAACCTGCCTGCATCTCGAATGTTTGGTAGCGAGCTGACTTGTGAATGCCGGCGAGGTTAGATCTCCATCCACTTGCCCGACATTTCCAGGAGGAGTCTCTGCTGCTGCTTCTGAAGTTGCAGCTCTTCATCTCGCATCTGCTGCTCGGAATCTTCTAACTTCTTCTGCATATCTTGATTCTGCATTTCCTTCTTCTGCATATCCTTCTTCTGTATTTCCTGACATCGTGCTGCCTGCTGACGCAACTTTCCCGGGAGTTCATTCTGCAACTCATCCTGCAATCGTTCGACGATGGCTGGACTCA
>PLBX01000282.1 GCA_003135495.1 Acidobacteriaceae bacterium
CCGTAAACGATGACGCGCCCAAAGTCGCGCAGGCATTTAACGCTCTTCGCGACGTGCTCACCGCCCAGCATTTCAAGAACCGCGTCAACCCCTTCTCCGGCAGTTAACTCCTTGATCGCATCGACATAATCGCGCTGCTTGTAGTTGATGCCATGTTGCAGTCCGAGCTCGCGCACCTTCGCCAGCTTTTCCTCCGATGAAGACGTGCCATACATTTCGATGCCAAGAATTTTTCCAATCTGCACCGCAGCAGTGCCAACTCCGCCAGCCACGGCGTGAATCAAAACACGCGCGCCCGGCTTGCCATTTCCGTTGCCAACGAGGCCGGCCTTCCAGTAAGCGAAGTAAGCGGTGAAAAAGTTAACGGGAAAAGCGGCGGCCTGTTCGGCAGTCCAATTCTCTGGAACGCGCCATACGAGATTGCGATGCGCGACAGTTTTTTCCGCAAACGCCGCCCACTGGGTGTAACCCATCACGCGGCGCCCGATGGTGCCATTGCTGGCCACTTCGCGTCCCGAGAATTCCCGTCCGGCAGTAAGCGGAGGTTTGGGCGTGCCGACGTATCCGCCCTGCGTAGTCATCAGATCGGCAAAATTCAGGCCGCCCGCTTCAACTGTCACCAGAACTTGCTCGGGTGTGGGATGGACATCCGGGACTTGCTGCAATTCCAAAACTTCAGGGCCGCCGAAACGTGTGATGACGAGCGCTTTCATAACCAAAAGTTTAACAGGCTAATGGACCAGCTTTCATGGAGCGACGGGCGTCCCTGCCCGTCCACACCGAATAATCGAGGCATAGCGGCTGCCACACTCCACTCAATAAGTTTATGTAGTCCGCGGAGTTCGCTTTTGCATCTATAATGTTGATCGAGTTTCCGATCCTCCTAGCCTGAAGGATTTTCTGGTTTCGAGGACGAGGGTTGCGCCGCGTTGATCGGCGCGATCCGAGGGCGCGGATGGAAACGTCCCCGCCTCCCGTTTGGAAAGGAAACGCTCGCTGGGTCACTCCTGCCTGTGTTTCTGTCGCTGAACGCCTTCAACGCAGATGTCAACGAAGATGCCGAACCTTACCGACCATTTCGGGCGCTCGATTCACGATCTGCGAATCTCCATTACCGACCGCTGCAACTACAAGTGTGTCTACTGCCGCACCGGCAACAACGGCGCTGCCTACGCCGAGCTTCCATTCGCAGATTATCTTCGTATGGCGCGAATATTAGTCGGCCTCGGTATCACGAAGATCCGCTTGACCGGTGGCGAACCGCTACTGCGCAAAGGCATCATTGAGTTTGTACGCGATCTCTCGAAGTTGCGAACGTTGGAAGGCAAGAAGCCCGAAATTGCGCTAACCACAAACGGGCATCTGCTGGCAGAAATAGCGCAGCCTTTAAAAGATGCTGGCCTCGATCGCGTCACCGTCAGCATGGATGCCGTGGATGCGGAACGGTTCGCTCGCATCACCCGCGTTCCTAACGGATACGAAAGCGTTTTGGCCGGCGTGCGCGCTTCGAGGCGGGCGGGGCTTGATCCGGTGAAGATCAATTGCGTTCTGCTGCGCGGATTTAATGAAGATCAAATTACAAACTTTGGAAAGTTTGCGCGGGAAGAGCGGGTGGTGGTGCGCTTCATCGAGTTCATGCCGCTCGAAGAAGATCGCGTTTGGACGCCTGAAATCGTAGTCAGGTTGGATGAGATTCTTACGCGGATGGCGGAGTTTATGCCGCTCGAAGAGATTCCGCACGAGCGCAGCGAGACCGCGCGGCGGTATCGCTTCCCTGATGGCGTCGGTGAGATTGGAATTATCGCTCCCGTGTCGCATCCCTTCTGCGGCCACTGCAGCCGAATTCGCCTCACCTCCGACGGCAAACTGCGAACATGTTTATTTTCGGTGTGGGATCATGACCTGCATGAGTTGATGCGGCGCGGCGCGACCGATGAGAAACTTTCAGAATTTATCGTGAAAGTTGTAGAGAAGAAGGAAGAACGCCATCACATTGGAGAACCCGGCTTCGTTCCCGCGTCACGGACGATGGTCCATATTGGCGGCTAGACGTTTCGCGCCTAGACGTTCGCGATTGAGACGCGAGTGCGCACGGCATCGTTCCTGTACCGCTATCTTCGTAGAAATTCCAAACGAGTTGCGAGCGATTTTGGGTGGCGCGGCGGTTCACCGCTGCGATAGCGAGCGCTGGCTTCAGTTCGGCTTTAGCCGCTGAGGTCGCACCTCGATGGCCTTTTCACCCCTTCAAGCAAGTTTAGTAACCAGTACATATTTCGGCAGCTTACTCGTGAAGCTAAAGTCCCGGCCTCCATCGCCGATGGGAACATTAGGGGGTTCTCATAAATGGTCAGTCCAGTAAGTAATACAGCTCCAATTCAACCACAGCCACCAGTTCAGCAGGCGGCAGCAGCGGCATCGCGCCAACCAGCGCCTCCGGCCGCCGGGAAGCCGCAGCCCGCTACCACCGATACAGTTCAAATCAGCGCCGCTGCCAAAGCTCTGCAGGAAATAACCGAGACTTCGGTTCAAACCGGGCAGGAAGCAAGGGGCGGGGACGTTCAGGCACAGAAACTGCAGGCGAAAGAAGCCGCTGACGCGAAATAAATTCAAGTCAAGCGAAGTGGGACCGAATCAACAGGACTAAATTTATAAGCTCGCAGAACCGGGAACTCCCTAAGTCTGGCTTTGGGCCAGGAGGGAACCCGGCTTTTTTAATTCGCTGTAATCTTGTTACCCTGACGATAAGAAGGTTGATGACAATAAAACCAAAGACTAGTAAAAAGAATCGTACTTAGTAACCATCCAGCCAGAATCTTTCTTTTCTTCGGTCACGGAAAATAAATCCTTGTAAGTTGCGTCGTGGCTGGCGTTGCTAAAGCGCTCGCCTTTGTAATGGAGAATCACCAGCGGCGGCGCATCTTCCCATTCCACTATGCGCCAGGAAATCAGCGGATGCTGTGCTTCCGACGCGCATAAAAAGTCGGCGCGCTTCTTGCGATAATCTCTTTCCCATTGCGCCAGCAATTTTCGGCAATCACCGTCACGCATCTCTGAGATGAAGCTGTTGGCGGTGCGTTCAATGGTGCGATCGCGAAGCGGGTTCATGGTAATACTGATCGGCATCTGGGTTAGCGAATCGCGCTCTTCGGATCGCGATAACACCGGCGGCTGGCTGCTAAGCCAGTAGAGATATCCCAAAAACACGATCACCAGCAGGCTGGCCGAGCCGATCGCAATCGCGAGATGGGTGCGAGAGACCTGCATGGAGTAAGTTTGGGGGCGAGGTCCGGTGAAGGCAAGATTACTTCAGATATATCTGCAACTAGGCGAAAAGGTTGGCGCTGTTCATTGCAACTTGGTGCCGGGTTTCGCTCGGCTAAACGAGCGAGGCGCTCGTCTCTGCACTAACTCCGCTGGTTTGTGTTTTCCATATCGGCGGCGTATATTTATTGATGAATACTGTTGTGTCGTAGTTCCAGGATTGGCGGAGCACACCAGTGGGCGAAAGCCCACTTTTTACTTGGGCCAATCATCTGATGGCTGTTGAAATGGGCTGGCGCGGCGACTCGGCGCAAATCGCTGAAAACATGGCTTTTGATTTGGATAAGGTCCGGCAGATTGCCGAGCGGGTGGCAGGCTCCGGCGGGCTGGAAGTGGTCGAAGTAGAAGTGTGCGGTGCGGGTAAGCATCGTACGCTGCGCGTGTTTGTCGACCGGCCGGGAGCGGCGCCTGCAGCCGATCGTCCAGACGGTGTCACCCATGAAGACTGCGCCAACTTCAGCCGCGAGTTTGGGACGATTGTCGAAGTTGAGGACGCTTTTCCGGGCGGGTCGTATGTGCTGGAGGTTTCGTCTCCGGGCCTCGATCGCAAGCTGACGAAGGCGGCAGATTTCGAGCGCTTTCGCGGACAGCGCGTGAAGTTAATGACGCGCGAGCCGGTGAATAACAACCGGCATTTTGAAGGCACGCTGGAAGGCTTTGAGAATGGAAAGCTGCTTCTAGATCTTAGCGCGGCGCGTAAGAAGAAGATGCGTCCGAAAGAGGGCGCAGCGACCAAGCTCGAAGTGGAATTGAAAAACATCGAGAAGGCAAATTTAGTGCCTGAGATTTAGAAGGTTTCAAAATCTCAGAGTTTCAAGGATTCGAGAGCATCATGAGCGGGAGCTAGCGCCAGAAATCTTTCCACCTTGGAACTCTGAAATCTTGAAACTTTGCAACTTGCGATACTGAAACATTGGACTTCATATGGCTAGTGAGCTTTACAACATTATCGAAGGGGTCAGCCGGGAGAAGGGCATTGATCCGCAAATTGTAGTCAGCGCCGTTGAAGACGCCATTGTTGTGGCCACGCGCAAATACTACAAGACGCAGGAAAACCTGCGCGCCGTGCTCGATAAAGATAGCGGCAAGATTAGCGCTTACGCGGTGAAGTCGATTGTCGAAGGGCCGGAGCAGGTCGAAGATCCGAATCTTCAAGTCACAGTAGAGCAGGCACGCAAACTTGATCCCAGCGCTGAAGCGGGTGGCGAACTTCTCATTCCGAAAGTTACGGAAGGAATCCTCGGCCGCATCGCCGCGCAACTCGCCAAGCAAGTCATCTTTCAGAAAGTGCGCGAGGCAGAGCGTGACACGGTTTACAACGAGTACATCGGGCATGTAAACGAAATCGTGAACGCGACTGTGAAGCGCCTCGAGGGTCCGGATGTAATTCTCGATATCGGCAAGGCCGAAGCGCGCATGGGACGCAAGGAGCAATCGCGCCTCGAATCATTTGCCGTTGGCGAGCGGATTCGTGTCGTCATCGTGCGCGTGGAAAAAGCGACGAAAGGCCCGGGCGTAATCGCTTCGCGGTCAGCGCCGGAGCTCGTACAGCATCTGTTCCAGACGGAAGTGCCGGAAATTTATGACGGCACAGTCGTAATCCGCGCCATTGCCCGTGAAGCCGGCGAGCGCACCAAGATCGCGGTGATGTCGAAGGACAAAGATGTCGACGCAGTCGGCGCGTGCGTGGGCATGAAAGGCATGCGGGTGCAGTCGATCATCCGCGAGTTGCGCGGAGAAAAAATCGACATCATCGAGTATCACGAGGACGCCGTTACTTTTGCGGAGAAAGCTTTGCAGCCCGCAAAAGTTAGCCGTGTGACCATCGTAGACACCGCTGACAAGCATCTCGAAGTCGTGGTCGACGACACGCAACTCTCGCTTGCGATCGGCAAGAAGGGGCAGAACGTGCGCCTAGCCGCCAAATTGCTCGGCTGGAAGATCGACATCNNGCCAGGAAGTCGAACAGCAGATGTCAGCGCTGGTCACGCAGACTGCAACTCCGCTCGAACTGGTCACGGGGTTGGGCGAAGGGCTGGTCGAAAAGTTGAAGGAAGCTGGCGTGAATACAGTGGAATCGCTGGCCGATATGACGCCCGAGCAACTGGAAGCTATTGAAGGTATTGGCCCTAAAACGGTGGAAAAAATCAGNNACGGCGGCGAGGCGGTAGCGGCGGAGGGTTCGGAAGGCGTCGAAGAAACCGCTCCAGAAGCTGCGTTGAGTGAGGGGTCGGTGACGGAGGGTTCTGTCGAGGCCGATGCTCTGGCCTCGGAATCCGAGCCGGCTGAAACTGCGAGCGCAGAAGAGGGCGCCGAAGTCGTGGCGGAGGAATCTTCAACCCAGGAAGCCGCGGCTGAGACAGAAGAAATCCCGGAAGAAGACAAGCAGATCTGAACGGGAAGCGCCGGCGAGTTCGGGCTCAGATCCGAACCGATGGTGCGAGGTTCGCACAGAATTAAAGACG
>PLBX01000247.1:0-185 GCA_003135495.1 Acidobacteriaceae bacterium
AGAGCCGCATTCTGCTCCGGAGTAAAACTGGCATGAGCCTGACTGCCTAGTCCCTTCAATGCGAGCACCTCGATGCCGAACGCATTCAGATATTGCCGCAGTTTTTCATTCAGCCACGGCTCATACGGCGATGCCACGCTAACCCGCGTCACCTGCAACGCTCGCAGCGCATCCACGACTGCGGC
>PLBX01000247.1:231-6052 GCA_003135495.1 Acidobacteriaceae bacterium
CGGCAGCCGGAACCTGAGTCCGCATCCGACTGTAATTCTCTTCGTCATCCGCCGTGATTTTAATCCGCATCGCATGCACGGACATTGCTGGGTGGATCACCTGCTGGAATTCATACTCATTAACCGTGTTCCACGAGGGAACAATCAGCCCTAACTTCCTCTCCCAAGTTTCCATTCCCTCTCCGAATTGCAGTTATTCAGATTGCCCGTCTCTCCACTTGCGATGGTCTCTACCAGCTAAAAGCCAAATAGCTTTTCTGGATTTTCCACCAAAATTTGCTGGCGAATTTTCTCGTCTGGAACCCACTGGCTTAGCAGATCCAAAAGATCGGTCGTGTTGGGCATCTTGCCCTTGACCATCACGTGCGGCCAATCGCTTCCCCACAGAATTCGATCTGGACGCTCCTGGACCAGTGCTCGCGCGAGCGGAATTACGTCGCGATACGGTGGTGGCTCCGCAGAAATGCGATAACCTCCCGTGAACTTCACCCAGCATCGGCCAGTACGAAACAGGCGCAGCAGCGCTTGAAATGCGGGCTGCTCGACTCCGCCTTCCGACGCGCGAATCAGCCCAATGTGGTCTATAACGAAGTCCGAAGCAAGCCTAGCCAGCCGCGGCTCCAACTCGATAAGCGCAGCTGGACGAAGCAAGAACTGAACATGCCACCCCATCCCTTTGACTCGCTCGGAAATTTGTTCGAGTTGCGAAATCGGCACGCCGCCTATGTGGGCAAGGATAAAGCGCACGCCACGCGTGCCCGCCTCATGCAATCGGCGCAATTCGTTTTCGCTCGCATCGCTTCGCACTACCGCAATATTTCGCGTCGGCACGCCAAGCAAGGGAGCCGAAGCCAACATGCAACTGTTGTCATCGCCGTATACGCTCGGCTGAACCAGCACGGCGCGCTCGATTCCCAGAGTATGAAACAGCTTGCGACAGTGAGAGGGAAGAGCGTCCGGCGGCGTGTACTCCCGGTCTTCAACATACGGAAATTGCGTAGCCGGACCCAAAATATGGAAATGAGTGTCGGTGGCTAGTGGAGGTGTAGAAAGGCGCGGGGCGCGAGGTTCGGGGGCAGGCCCCTGGCAGAATTCGACCATGATTAATAATAACTTCTATTTCTCGTTGTGCAGCCGAGATCATATCATTGGCGGTTCAGATAAAGTTTAGATCGGCTCGATGTTGCATCGCGCGAGTAGGAGGGCGGGCTAAAGTTAACGGACCGGCGTGATACTTGGCAGCGGAATGGCTTGCTCACACAGATTCCATCGGAATGGCGAGGCAGGGAATCTAATCCATAATGCCGAGAAAAAAACGCATCATCATTTTTATTGTGATTATTCAGGCCATTCTTTTTTTTGCGCATTTTCTTCTCTATGAGACGTGGACCTTTTCGACCGGCGGAAATAGCATTTCCTATGCTTCATGGATGAAACTGGCTTTCTTCCTTTTGTCGCTGAGTTTTGTTACCGCTTCGCTCCTCGCCTTTCGATATACCAACGCCTTTGTACGAGTGTTTTACCGGGCGGCAGCGGTTTGGGCTGGCGCGCTTAGTTTCCTCTTCCTAGCGGCAATTTCTTCCTGGATTATTTACGGAGTTCTGTGGCTGGCCAGCCCGCATAATAATGCCTCAGCGTTGAGCTTTCATGGGATGGTGAAAGTTTTATTTAGCGCCGGGGCTGTCGCTGCGATCTACGGAGTCTTTAACGCAGGCCGCATACGAACAACGCGAACCGCCGTGCGCCTCGCGAATTTGCCAGCGGCTTGGCGAGGAAGAAAGGTCGCGCTGATTAGCGATGTGCACCNNGCCGGCGATTTATACGACGGCACCGCGATTGACACTGGCAAAGCCGCCGAGCCTCTGAATAAGTTGACCGCGCCACACGGCGTTTATTTTGTTGCCGGAAATCACGAGCAATTCGGGGACGACAGCAAGTATCTGCGAGCTATCGCCGCCGCCGGAGTGCGCGTGCTGAGTAATGAAAAGGTGGAAGTGGACGGCTTGCAGATCATCGGCGTGCCGTACCGCAATGCAGTGGAACACGCGCAGTTTGCCTCAGTGCTGCAATATTTGCTTTTAGATCGCGAGCGCGCCAGTATTTTATTAACCCATGCCCCCGATCATCCCGCCATCGCTGAGGCTGCGGGAATTTCTTTGCAGCTATCCGGCCATACCCATCTTGGCCAGTTCATCCCGTGGAGTTGGATGGCGCGGCGAATCTATCGGCAGTTTGTTTATGGCTTAAGCAGGATCGGAGAGATGCAGGTCTTCACTTCAAGTGGAGCAGGGACGTGGGGCCGCCGCTGCGCTTGGGATCAAATCCCGAAATCGTGGTGCTTGAGTTCGAGTAGTTCTACGGGACTGCGTCTCCTCATTCTTGTGCCATTATTCTTAGGCCGTTGCGCCATGGCGATAAAAGAAAATTCACAGCGGCGAACAAAAGGCGAACATGCTAAAATCGCAATATTATGGCCCGCCGACCCGGTGCTGAAAAACCGGAGGTTCTAAACGAAGAAGAGCTTAAACAGCTTCGCGAAAATCTTGCGCACTTAAGCCCTGAGGGAGTCCAGCAATTCTACGAGCGGGCACTTGAAGATTGCCGCTTGGTTTACAAACGGCTTCCCAGCCCTAGAAAAATTCAGACCCTGGTACAAGTGTGGAAGCAATTGTGGAGGTGGAGACAAAGATAACCCCCATCGACAAGATTACGCGCGTAACTTTGCGTAAAAGCGGCACTCTACTACCCTTTGTGATAGATGAATCTCGACTCACTCTTAGTGTGTTCGGACGACCGGGATCTGCGTGTGCTGCGCAAGGTTCTGGGCGAGTTGGAGATCCATGTCGAGCAATGTACCGGGCCTATAGATGCCGCGAAAAGGATGGCACAGCGTAGCTATGAAGCGGTCATTATCGACTGCAAGAATTCGGATAATTTCGCTTTACTGGCGAGCGTCCGTTCCGGCCAACACAACCGTAAGGCGATGGCGATAGCTATCATCGACGAGCAAACCAGCCTGCAAACGGCGTTCAAACTAGGAGCCAATTTCGTAGTCTACAAACCGATTTCGACGGAACGGGTCAAGTCGAGTTTTCGCGCTGCCCGAGCTCTTATGAAACGCGAGCGGCGGCGTTCTATCCGCCTGCCGGTTGATATTCCCGCTTACTTCCGATTCCAGAATGGAGATGGCGAACGCGCAACCATCTCTGGAGTGAGCGAAGGTGGAATCTCGGTCCAGTTTGCGAACTCGAGCGGCAGGAAAGTGGGCATGGTCAGTTGTTCTTTCCCATTGCCGGACACCACGACCGTGATCGACGCCAAAGGCATGATCGCCTGGCAGGATGCGCGCCATCGTACCGGGATCCAGTTTGCGACACTCTCCGAAGCCTCGCGTCAGAACCTCAAGGAATGGTTGCGCGCGCGGAGCGGAGAGAAGCACGATCCGCCAATTCGCTGTTCCTTGATGGGAGTCACTTTTGGTGGCTGCTTCCTGCGAACCCAGTCTCCCTTTCCCAACCAGACGCGCGTCGAACTCCTGCTGCAAGGCCCGGAGGGTTCCGTGAAAACCGAAGGAAAGGTCCGGCTCATGGATCCGGAACTAGGGATGGGGGTAGAGTTTTTGACCCGGACGTACCAGCAGCGGCGAAAATTAGAGCACTTCATCACTCAAATGAGCACCAGCCCGGCGCGGATTGGCGAGGTCCTGGTCGAACCAGAAGGACTCGATTGGGAAGACGCTGCTCCCGGCGGAAGCAATAGTTCGCAGCAGGAGCCAGACACGGATCCGCTGCTCGAATTGTTCCGTACAGGCAATGCCCTGGACAAAAAAGAGCTTTTGCTCGAATTGGAAAAACACTGCTTGGGACGTTCCATCGAGCCCGCTCCAAAAGTTAATTCAACCCCGCTGAATGTCCCTCAACGGCGAGAACCACGAACCGCCGTGACGCGACCGGTCGAAGTCTGGAGGGAAGGTCACGAAGCCTCCCATCCTCAGACCACTTCCTTGATTGACGTCAGCCATGGCGGCGCGCGAGTCGGCGGCCTGGTCTTCCATCTGAAGGCCGGCGAATTCGTTCATCTGGTCTCCGATGGCGTGGACGCAAAATTTCAAGTGATTTGGGTGGGAGAGCCGGGCACTCCGCAGGAGGGCCAAATTGGCCTGCAAAGCGCGAGCCTGGACATCTAATTTCGCGACTTTCGAAAAACCCCTTCGACTAGCCGTGCAGGTTAGAACGNNCGATCAAGTTCCAGGAAGTCCCTACAGGAAGTCGCTATGGGATGCATTACGTAGCATTCCTGCAGCGGCTAAAGCCGCGTTTGGGGATGCCACGGTTTCGGCGCGGCTAACGCCGCGCCCCTTCAAACCTGCGGCGGCGGCTGAAGCCGCACTCCTTCAGATCGTGGAACTTCAGAGATAGGCTAGATGCCTAACCTCCGGCGTACTCCTGCAACCAAAACGAGCAGCCCCATTCCCATGTAGCTCATCGTGCCTGGCTCTGGAACTGCCGCCGTCTTGCTTCCGCAACTGGTAATCGTATTGCCCTGAAGCGTCACCGCGCCATTTCGCGCCAAGGCGCTTCCGCAATTGATAGTGGCGCCGGTGTTTAATGCAATGCTGGTCAGCGCGAGAATGTTCCCCTCAAACCTGGTGCTGGTGCCGAGAGTGGCAGAGCTGCCAACCTGCCAATAGATGTGCGGATCCGTCATCGGTTTTCCCGTCAGGCTATTGATAAAAATTACTGAGGAGGCGCTCCCCGTAGTCAGGGTGGTCCCTATCTGAAAAACGAACCTCGCGCCAGGCGTGCCTTCTAGAGTTAATGTCGTTCCGGCGGCGAGGCCCGCTGAACTAGTAAAAGAGTAGACGCCCGACTTGAGAAACAACCCGCCCAAATCGGTGCCCGTCAAGCTGGAGGCGTTCTTCAGGCCCGCCGCCTGGTTGTAGGCTGTAATCAGATCATTCTGCGCTTTGAGCGATGCGGGATTGCATAAGTTAATCGTCCCACTTACGGTCATGGTGCTACCGCCGGTTAACGCGCAACCGGGGCTGATGCCCAGATCTCCATTGATTGTGGTTGTGCCGGTGTTGGTCACAGTTGTACCTGCCAACACCGCATAGGTTCCGGCCGTCCCCATATTGATGGAGTCGGCGTAAGCACTGATGATCAACACAGGAAACAGCAGCGAGGACAGAGCGCAGCGACGAAACAGACGCAATTTCATATCGACCCTACCTTTGGGCTCTGGGGGGAAAACTAATGACACAGGGCCAGAGTGTTAGCCAAAAGCATCTTTGGCTGGCAGCCAAAATTACCGCCAAAGCGTAAGCAGTGACTGTGCAAAAGTGCACACTCCATCAAATAAAGCGTTCAAATCTGACTTCGTGAGCAAAAAAAAGCATGACTTGTGCAATGTATTTCGCACAAACGCACCGCCTGGTCATAAGCCACCGATAATTCCGCAGCATTTCAGGGGACCGCGTTCCTTGATTCCGACGTGGAAGATCACGACATCTCAGAAACCTGTGATAATTTTTGCGAACTTTATAATGCAAAGAGTCAATACCGGTTTGGGAGCCGATTTTATTTCCGCATTGGAGATTCATCTGGGGATTGAGCAAGACGGGAGCGAATTGTAGATGATTTCGCCCGTCCTCGCGCATCCGCTGCTGGTCCTCATCGTCGGTATCAGCATCGTGTTGATGCTGATCCGTCCCCGTAATATTCCAGAAGCCTATTGGATTGGTGGGGGCGTCTTCCTGCTGCTCGCTTTCCGGTTGGTGCCCTTGCAGCTTGCGGGTCGAGCGGTCACGAAAGCTTTGGAT